>RFPC01000002.1 GCA_009926305.1 bacterium | reverse complement strand
GACCAGCTCCGGATAAGAGAGCATGGGAAAAGTGCAGTGCAGCATTGGAAAAGGTAAATAATGGTAAATGTAGTCGGTACTCGTCGACTCATTACGCTGTTGACAAATGCCCATGTGAAACCTCTAGGATTGTTGTGGGCTCCAAGATTAAGTGTGGAAAGCACGTTTTCTGTGAGTGCCACTGAGAAGTCGTACCAGCTACGACTTCTCTACTTTTTCAAACTTCAGCGCAGGACTTCTGGTATAAAGTTGAATATCTCCACGGGTCTTAATGGGCTGAAATAGGCCTGTGTCAATTCGAAAGCCTTTTACTCGCTCCTGGGGGAAGAATAAGCACAGGGCAAACATAAAACGCTCAAGCTTCTGGTCTTGCCCGGTTTTTTGCAGTCCTTCTGACCAGTATGCCCCATCCTTCCGCGCATAGGGATAGCGGTGACCTCTCCCCAATTCTTGGTCAGTGGACAAACTGAGAATTACCACAAAAGTTATTGGTTGTCCCGGACATTTCCCCTATAGGGGAACGCTCGGAACTAATTGCTGACACACCTCAGCAGATGTATGGTTATTAATGCCTCTATGAGTTCTTTCGAGCTTACAGCGATTCCCTCGGTCTGAAAGAGCGACTTTTGCCTCAAGAAGAGTCGCATGATGACGTCGTACCACCTTCTTTTCTTTAAAAAGCTGCACCTCGCTACTTACCTTAGCCATAACCCTCAGAAGCCTCGCGTAACGCAGGTCGGAATCCCTGCGTAAGTGAGGCTAGTTGCTCTTTAAAAGCTGCCAAAACACTCTCTAAAGGAGAGTGAGCTGTCGTTCATCGCGCGGCTTTCTCCTGTTCTTCGTTTCCTCCCGCCGCCGATTCGACCCGTGTTTTCGTAAAACCGCTGCACTCACTTCTTTACCTCTCGCAGACTTCTTAATCGCATAGAGGAGACTTCGCATTTTCGCGCTGGACTCCCGATAGTCAACGAGAGGAGTGGTGTAGTTCGGAAGAGGGCATGAGGGATGAGATAAAAGTTGGGGCATTGAGTACGGGCGTAACTCTGGTATCCAACGGTGCGTAAATCGCAGGTCAGGATCGTGATCGAGCAACTGTTTGTCCGGATTATAGACTCGAATGGTATTAATCCCAACTACCCCCGCTTGCATCTGAAGTTGGCTGATGTGAATCCCAGGCTCGTAGTCATAAAAAAGGCGCGCTAAGGGATACATAATGTCTTGCCACGAAAGGTGGAGAATATGGCACGCATATGAGACAACCATCGCTCGCATTCGAAAGTTCAAAAAACCAGTTTCATGTAAACACCGCATACACGCATCCACTAACGGAACACCCGTCTGACCGTGAAGCCACCGCTCAAGCCGCTCTGAATCGTTCACATACGGTATCTCTCGAAAAGCAGGATTAAGAGCTCGAAACTCCATCTCAGGCTCTGATTCGAGCCGTTGAATAAAGTGATCATGCCAGTGAAGACGTGAGATGAATGCTCGTAGCGAAGAACGCCACTGCTTCGCTTCGGTAGAGGAGTCGAATTGCAGCTCTTTGATACGGGATTCTGTATGGGAGACAACTTGTCTGAGCGAGATAGTGCCCCATGCCAGATGAGCCGATAAACGAGAGCCTGCTGTCATCGCCGTAACCGGTGAGCTTATTCGATAGCGATACTCTCGGCCCCGACTAAAGAGAAATGATTGTAGTGTGCTTTGAGCATCGTTTTCTGAGACTTTAAGCCGCGCTCCATTTGGTGTTTGAGGTAGTCCTACTCGAGCAGGTGTATCTGGAATCTTTCTTTTACCGATCTCTTCTCGCAGTAAGGAGGGAAGGGGAATACTCTTAGGAGCGTCCAATGGTGTAGTATAGATTCGTTTGTTCCAAAGAAGAGTCCGCTCTGAACGGGCTTTCAACCGACGAATGACTCCGTTAGTCGGTAACTCAATCCATGGGATTTTTCGGCCAGCTAAGAAGGCCGCTACCCGTTTGTCTCGGCTATAGGTAAAGCCACTTCCTGTTTCCTCGTGGCTAAATACGGCATCAATCGCAATGTGCTTTTCAAGCGCTAGGAAGACCTCTTCAAACTCTCCCGTTTCCACCCAGAGGTCACTTCCGACCTCCCTAAGACGCTCTCTAAGTCCTCTCGCTGCCTCTGTAATAGCTTCAAAGTGGAAGGTCGAGTAGTCAGCGGAGGAGATAACAGAGGGCTCAAAGATGAGGAACGGAATGACACTATGGGACTGATTCAACGCCTCAAGAAGCGCTGGATTGTCCGATAGCCGTAAGTCCCGTTTTATCCACCAGAGAGAAGTTTGATACATAACAGGATGTTAGACGGAACAAGCTCAGGAAAATAACACTCTGAAATACTTCGAGGAGAAGAAAAATAAGTATGCATTTTTCGTAATTTTCAAATCTTATGACATTCTAGGCACTATTTGATAAATAACTCTCGTGGTGAAAGGGGCTGATAGAGTCCCTTATTTTCTGTATTGGGGTTTTGAATGGAGAAAAATCATGAAAAACCTCACCCTATGCCTCCTGTTGGTGGCTGTTTCTTTTGCCACCCCTTCCTTTGCAGAAGATACAAAGAATTTCGATGATACCTTTAGTGAAGAGACCTTTAGTGAACTGTGTGGTGATATCAGCGCTGATACACGCCTTGAGAAACTGAAAGCAGAGTGCTCTAGCCGTTACACACGGTATAAGGGTGATGAGCTGCGGAGCTATTATCACGAAGTCATGACAAATGCCGATACTGAGATAAAGTACGGTTCTAGCGTAAACACCTTTGGACACTGCCCTGAGCAAGTAATTCCAGATGGTGTGCCCGGTCCCGGTGGCTATCTTGATAGTGAAACAAGTTCGAAACAAAAGACTGAGCAAGTTACTACTCGAGAAGGGATAGAGACTATCACTACTACGACACTGTGTGAGTGGATCGCTTCTTGTGAACCATGTCTTGATAACGAGGATAAAGAAGTAGAGCTTCCTGAGATGAAGTAACACGCACGTGTTTCGCTCATGTGCGGTATCGAGTGAATCCGTTCAGTGTTTGATAGCTATTCGGCCTTAGTCACACCTTTATGCGGTGTGACTAGGAAGAACAAGATTATGCATGAAGAGATGAAGGGCTCGAGTCAGGAGCCACTTTCAAACAGTGGCCTTCCGAAGACTCGCGAACACAATAGGGTGTATGCAATGCCGCTTCGAGTTCGGCAAGAAGACCTAGAGCGGATCGCGCTCGTCGTTAAGGGATGTACGACCCCAAATACGCTCAGAGAGTTTGATCCTCCACTTCGTCGCGCTGCGTGCCACTTCTCAAGTGCCTATGACAGGGTGAGAGAGAAGATAGACGAGGTATTTCATGACCGGGGCGAGCTAACAGTAGGCACGAGTCGGGATGCGATGCACCGCTATGAGATCTTACGTCATCTTCTCGGGCATGGAGACTCATACGATCAGCTCTTTGCCGCACTCGCCATTTCACAAAAAATCCTCTCGCCCCTCCTGGACCGTCCGACTGAGGCTCTGAAGGGTGAGACTCCAGAGCTAGCGGATGAAATTAAACAGATTCGAGAAGACATAAAGAGGGTCTGGAAGACGCTTGATCAGTCAGTGTTGGATGCTGTAGCTGCTGTGACAAATGGCTCTGATACGAAAAATCAGTAGTGCTATTGCGATAGACTTTTCTTGTGTAACGAGAGCAGCATTTCTCGGCATAAAATGGATAGAGTAATTCAACGGAAGAGTGTTGTTGAGCCGAGGTAATCGGTTCTTCTTACTCGGAAGTTGGTGAGTTTTTAGAGTGAGGAAGCGATGTTCGGTTCACGAAAAATGCCTTCAGAGGAGCAGGCAGTCCATTTTCTCGAGCAACAGGGAGGTCGGCGTGTTGATGATGGAAAATTTCATCAAGATACCGTGCGATATCTTGGCCGAAATGGGCCTTTACGGGGAGTGCTCTTTGAGTTTCCTGATCAGGATACTGCCCGAGAGGCATTGGACAATCTTTCGAACCGATTCGGTGACAAGAAGTGGACACCGAATTTCGATAGGATTTCGCCGAGTCGGATAGAGTTCCTTGGTATTGCCCAATCGATTGGGCTTGAGGCGAGCCTTATGGATCCAGGTCCGATATTCGGTATAAATCGATTTTTCTGCTACGACGAGACGAGTGGTGAGAACCTTGGCGTTCTTCAAATTTCAGCCACTGTCAATGAAGGGATTGATCTTGATCTACTAGATGAGCTTTTTACAAATGCAACTGGTCATCGATTAGGATATACACTACGTCAGGATGATGAGTTCTTCTGAGGAGCGTTGTGTATGAACTCGGTGTGAATGAACTCGCTGTGAATGAACCTGCTGTGCAGGAGCGGTCAGAAGCTATCTAGTGGAAGGAGCATTGTGGCAGTAGTGTGCCCGTTTAAGGAGAGACAATCTGTCCAGAGACGATCTATCTTCTGTATTCAATTAGTCCTCTGTATTAAAAATGGGCAGTGAACAAATAAGTGACTCTTCATCCTCTCTCCAGGAAAAAGAGTGCTCATAGAAAGAGAACATTTCATTTGCAATGAGATACTCCAAGCTCTCCCGCTGGAGAGGGGGAGAGCGTGTTGAAGAGAGCGTAATGAGTAGGTCTCTATCTTTACTACTGATGTGAGCATGTGAATGTCCATTCCGTATTGCCCCTCGAAAGAGCCAGCGAAGTGAACCGAGTAGCCGGGCACTATTAATGTAGAGTGGTGGGAAAGGGGTCTCTACTGTAATGGAAAGCTGGGTGAGCATCGGTTCTTTCGAGAGTTTCTCGAGTAACTCCTCGCAGACCACACTTCCTCCATCTTCTTGCTCGGCTACTTCATTGAGGGTCAGGATTCCCTCGAGTCCAATAATAAGCTCCTGAAACCGCTCTTTTAACGCCTCAAGCGGTGTCGAAGAGGTGCTAGTACTGTGAGAGATGGTTTTGAGAGCAGACTCACTCTCGGCGAGGAGTTTTGCAAGTCGAGTGGTAAGTTGACTGTGTTGCTGCATGATTCTTGTCTTCCTTCAATGACACACCTATTCGCACTTGGAAAAGAAATCTTGATAGCATTATTGGTCATATGACCGATGTGAGCATTATGACTCTGCCTTAAAAAATTTCTCAAGTGAATTCTTGAGTCTTCTTATCAAGAAAACACGCTTCTTTGCTTCTGCATGTTCGCAAAAGAGTGTACTGATATTGGTCATTCGACCAATATCGTGATCATGTACTCGATGCGCTACACTCTAAGAACGATTTTGTGGTTTGGGATAGATGAGTTTAAGTAGCAGCTTAGCAGAAGAAATTAACCGAGTGATTCAATCGGGGAAGCAAACGAAGTATAGCATCGCCGTTGGTTCTGGCGTTGACCATGCTGTGTTGCGCCGATTTCTCACTGGTGAGCGTGATATAAAACTGAAAACCGCTGATCGACTGGCAAAATACCTCAATCTTGAACTCAAAAATCGGAAGTAGGTAGAAGTGGCTCTGAGGGTGATCATAGTCGGTTGAAGTTCGATTGTTCGTAGATTTACTTTCACTGAATTGTTCGGTTTACTGCCAAAAAAGTTTCCTCTTTTTGTACGAATTTCTAGGAAGAGTGGATTATCATGAGTGGGCCGTGTTCCTCTCTAACAGACTAGAATGTCTCTATTTTTACTATGAACATCAGTCAGAAGCTCAACTACCGGTGGCATCTCTCTTATCATAGCTCCAGTTAATTGGTAAGTGATAGGTAACACTGGAACTTTCCTCTTCATATCAGTTATACGGTTAATTGAAATGAGAGGACCACTTGGCATACACAATACTTCAACCAGGCACCGAGACTGAGGGTTCAGAGGGTCTGGAGAACGTGTCAATCAGCCCCGAGCTTCGGTCTGAGTTTGCGCGAGAGCTGACCTTTGAGACCGCCGTTTCAATGGCAAAGGATGCCATTGAGGACGCTGCGCTTAGCGCGAAGCATAAAGAGAAACTTCTCTCGATTTTAGAGAATACAGATTCAACTCAACAAGATGACATTCAAAGGCTTGCTCAGGCAGTAAATAAGCTCTGTTCATCAAGTTCTTGTGTTGCAGCTCAGAGGTTAAGCCGTGAAGAAATCATATCTTCTGTTCTTGCTTCCGTAGCTGATGGTGCAAAAGAATTACGACAAGGACAGATGGCCACATGCACGGCTACTGCTGCCGGAAAGCTGTTCATAGCGAAGGAAGGAATCGGTGCATACGCTGAGCTTATGACAAATCTTGTAATGGATGGGCGACACGATTTTGGTGGTGATGCTGCTCGTCGAATATATCTCAATGAGGGCGGGATTCGGCATGAAGCTGATAAAGGAAAATTCGAAGGTGCTGATATTGCCGAGTGTGTATTTCGGGCCTCTATTATGCAGCTTTCATGTGAGGGGCTTGAAATAGCTGACCCAAGAATGCGCTTCACTTACGATGATCAATCAGGAGTTACCTACCTGTTTGATCAAGAGAATCGTCCAGTGGGGAGTTTTTCCGGGATGTCCAGAGATGGTTGGTTATATTCCATGGAAAAAATGTTTGGCTGTGGTGTTGAGTTTTTATCCACCACGAATGATCTTGGGGGAAAGCGGGATTCAGCTGATATTCTGCGAGAGCTTGCACAAAGTAAGGATGGAGCCTGCATTGAGCTCTCTTATGCAGCCAGCGGTGCTCACGCGAGACATTTCTGTGAGTTTTCACATGTTGAAGACGGCAGAGTCTATTTTAATAATCCCCATGTGCACAGTGAGCGAAGCTTCAAAAAGAAGTCTAGCACTCATCAATTGGAGTCAAATGGGTTGGAAAGCATGACTATCGAGGACTTTAATCAGAGGCTCCTGAGCGCGACGTTGCTACGGAGGGGAACTGAGATTGGCGAATTCCAACAACAGAATCAGGCTCAGCAAGAATGGCGAAGTGTGGAGTCGATGACTAACTGGTTTCTAGAGAATCCGAATTCTCATGTCGAGTTGCAGATAAAAATTGCCTATTTAAACGAGGAATCTGATAAATCGAGCTCTAGTCAGGGTAATGAATTCGAAAACATCGACCTTGGCAAAAAAAGAACGTTTTATGCTATGCCAACTGAAATTGAAGATTCTCTTTCGAATCAAGCGTTGAAAGCGAAGCAACAGAATGAAGAACGAGCAAAGCGACGGTTGGTAGAGGAGAGGCATTTTAGAAAAATGGTGGATAACTCGCTCGACCGACATGCATTCAGTTTCACAAGCGAATAATTCCTCGCAAAACCTAGGATAGAATATTGAATTTTCAGGGTAAACCCTTGCAATTTCGTATACTCTCGCTACGCTAAGAGTACACGAATTGCGAAAGAGAACTGTCAAGGGTAGAGGTTGTGCCTTTGGCTCGCTCTCAATTATGAAAAGGTCACGTATGCGTTGTCTCATTACCGGAGTGGCTGGGTTTATTGGCTCTTCAATAGCAGAGAAGCTTCTTGCTCAAGGACATGTAGTCGTAGGGATAGATAGTTTCTTGCCGTACTATCCTCGAGAGATCAAGGAGAGAAATATCGCACCCCTTTGTGAAAGTAAAAGCTTTCATTTTCTGGAGAAAGATTTGCTTTCGGAGGGTTTATTTTCTGAACTTGGAGAATTTGAATGGATTTTCCATCAAGCAGCTCAAGCTGGTGTAAGAGCAAGTTGGGGTGAGTATTTTGATACCTATACCCTGAATAATATTCTTGCAACCCAACGACTTCTTGAATCACTTCGTGTCAGTGGTTATCCAAGTAAGTTCATTTATGCATCAAGTTCATCGGTGTACGGCGATGCTGAGAGTTTTCCGACGAGCGAACAGGTAGCGCCAGTTCCTGTCAGCCCTTACGGAGTAACAAAGCTGGCAGCCGAGCATTTGTGTCGTCTTTATGCTTCGCAGTTCAATGTTCATACCGTATCCTTGAGATATTTTACGGTATTTGGTCCGAAACAGCGTCCGGATATGGCATTTCATCGTTTCTGTAAAGCTGCACTCCTTGATCAAGAGATAACGCTATACGGGGATGGAGAGCAGTCCAGAGATTTTACTTTTATATCAGACATTGTAGATGCCAATCTCCTTGCGGCGCAGAGTGGCGGAAAGGGATCCTTCTATAATGTGGGTGGTGGAGAGGTTGTTACCATAAATCAAGTGCTGACCCATCTCGAATCTCTCATCGGCAAGCCACTTAAGGTTAATCGAGTTGATAAGCAAGCAGGAGATGCAAGGCATACGAGTGCCAATACTGATAAAGCTCGAGACGAGTTAGGATATGCTCCAAAAGTTTCGGTCTTTGATGGGCTGTCTCAAGAGCTTCAGTGGGTCGATAAAAATCTTGAGCTCTTAGGAACAGGCTCCTGGCAAGGATAGGTGGTGAAAGAAAACATTCTAATCGTTCAAACCGCATTTTTGGGTGATATCGTATTATCGACTCCCGTATTTGATGCGGTTCAGGAACTCCATCCAGACAGTCAGATTGATCTTTTGACGACTCCAGCCGGTGCCGAATTGCTAGAGGGTGATTCCCGATTTGGAACAGTACATGCCTTTGAAAAGAGAAAAGGTTTTCTTGGCATGAGCTCCTTTGGCTCAACACTTTCCGCTTTGAGAGGAAACAAATACCAAAAAGTCTACAGCCTACACCGTTCAGTTCGAACCTCGCTTTTGCTCTTCTTCGCCGGTATTCCCGAGAGGATTGGTTTCTGCGACTCAAAGGCGCGCTCACTCTATACTCGATGTATAGAACGATCTGGTCGTCATGCGGTGGAGCGATTTCTCTCCATTCTGGAGTCCGAGTGGGTGGTTCATAGAGGTAAGGAGTCCTTGTATCAGAGGCCTATGACGCTGACTGGATTTAGTGACTCATGTTCGGAAGAAAGACAGCGCGTAGTGAAGAAGGTTCTTATCATGCCTGGCAGTGCATGGAAGACGAAGCAGTGGCACTGGACAAATTATCGAAAAGTTGCTCATCAACTGGCAGCAGAGGGATATCAAGTTGTATTGACCGGGAATAAGGCTGAATTTGAGTTATGTGAGAAGATTCGCGATGGTTCGGAAGATATCGTAAATACAGCAGGTGAGTTGTCCTTACGGGAGTTTGCTTCACTGGTTTTTCGTGCAGATGGCGTCGTGTGTAATGACTCATTCGCGCTTCACGTCGCATCCGCAGCCCAGGTGCCCACTGTCGCTATCTTTTGCGCTACTTCACCAGAGTTTGGCTTTGGACCGTGGAATAATCCGAGAGCGCAAGTTGTAGAAAAAAGCGGTCTGTGGTGCAAGCCATGTCGAAGGCATGGAAGTATGGAGTGTCCAACTGGCACCGAGCACTGTATGCGAGGAGTTTCACCAGAAGAAGTATTGTTCCTATTACGAGAGAGTCTTTCCAAAGAGACGAATCATGCAGGAGCTAAGTTTGACGAGATAAATCAGCACACCTCAGAGTTCGTTGGGATTGGCAGGGAAGCATCATGACAACTTCTTTGAAAAAGCCGGTCACTCCAATCGCTTCCGTTTCCTCAACGCAGTGTTCTTCCGTTTCTCTGCTAGGAGATGGCACAGAAAAATTTGAGTTGTGCTGCTTTCAGATGGCTGACAGGCAGGTCCGACTTCTAACAACGTCTTCATCACAAAGTCTGTTAGAGACTTTGATTGCGGCATCAACTCAGCCCTCTGGCCCAGTATCGGAAAAGCTAGGGGGTCGTGCGACTATCATTCCTTTTGTCAGCGAGGGAGATGACTCGTTTGTCTTGAAATCTTATCAGCGTGGCGGAGTTCTTCGGAGAGTGCTTCCAAAGGATATTTTCTTGGGATGGGGAGAAGAACGTTCAGAAAGAGAACTGAGAGCCTTGTTGACAGCTCGTTCTCTGGGGGTATCAGTGCCTACGCCAGTAGGAACGATCACTACACGAGGTATGTTTCGTCGTGAGTGGTTAATTATGGAAGCTTTGCCTACACATAGAACTCTGGCAACTATCGCCGTGAATGAGGAAAAGAGCGGAGAGCTATCAGAGCCGCTTGAACAGTACTTGCGTGTTGTGGTTGAGCAGATTGAAAAGCTTATAGCAGCAGGAATTCTTCATATCGACCTTCATCCAGGAAATGTAGTGGTTTCTTCAACCGGAGACGTTTTTCTGATCGACTTTGATCACGCAGTGGTCCTCAATCAAGATGAGAGGATGCTTCGCGAGCGGTATATTAGAAGATGGCGAAGGGCTGTCATTAAACATGAGCTCCCTGAAATTTTGTCAGAAATTTTTTGTGCATTGCTTAGACGAAAGGTTGAAGCTCGAAGTGAGAATACCGAAGGGGTAGGGGAGCCGTCATGAAGGCCGGTGATGAGACAAAGGTCACAGGCGTTCGTAATATTCCTTCGAACGGAGCTAGTGATCCCCTTCCGAGCAGAGCTCGTGATCCCCTTCCGAGCGGAGCTAGTGACCTCCTTCCGAGCAGAGCTCGGGTGCTAATCGTGCTGACGGGGTCACTTGGAGATGTGGCTCGTGGAATTGTAGTTCCAACCCTCCTGAAGGAATCTCGCTCAGATCTTCACATTACTTGGCTTGTGGAGGATCGGTGGAGTGAAGTCGTGCAGCTCTGTCCAGCGGTGGACCACCTCCTTGAGTATCACCGGCGAGATAAACGTTGGGGTATTGATCGGCTCATTAGTGAACTACGGGAAGTTGAGCCATTTTATTGCGCGATAGATCTGCAGCGGCACTTTAAAAGTGGATGTTTTACCCGACTCAGCGGAGCCAAAAAGAGGGTGGGATTCGCTCGGAAAGATGCGAAAGAGGGTAACTGGTTGTTTCAAACAGAATATATTCAAGAGTGTGATTTTCATCGTTCAAAGGTGTTTCACTATAAGGCGTTTGTTGAGCATCTCTTGAACGAATCTCCCGAGAGTAGGAGCCCTCGTTTTGCAATTGATAAAAAAATAGCTCTTACCGCTGTGGAGCGGCTACTCTCAAGGCTTGACGACAATACTCAGGAGCTATTTGCTGAGGTCTCTAAGAGCAACCGTTCGCTGATTACTCTTGCGCTCGGTTCATCTTGGGAATCAAAGGACTGGCCTTCATCAGGGTATTCACAGTTAATTAGGCATCTTTTGGAGGAGGACGAACTCTGTGTCGTGCTCGTTGGAGATTCAAGCCAAAAAGAGCTTGGTGAAAGATTGCAATCTCACAATACGAAAAGGGTAGTTAATCTTGCAGGAGCAACTACTCTCACTGAGCTAGCGGGGATTTTGTCACTGAGTTCGGCGTCTGCTGGGCCTGATACTGGAGTTGGACATCTTGCTAGTCTCATGGAGACTCCTTATGTAGGATTGTTTGGTCCGACTGATGCTCGACGCGTTGCGCCGTTTGGCTCTGAGCACAGAATTCTTACTTCATACGTTCCCTGTAGACCTTGCCATCGACGGGTCTGTCCGGGCTTAAAAAATGCGTGTATGCGGCTGATATCTCCGAATGAGGTGCGGGAAGAAGTTCTTCAAGTATTAAGATAGCTTGCCTGGTAAAGTTCTAACGGGTTACTCTGTCCTTGTTGCCGCTCCGTATGAGTGTCGCCGAAAAGGGAAAGGGCTTCTTCATGTCTACTAATTTTACTGCGGATCAATATCGAAGTGCATTAGACAGAATTCAGTCTGTTCGTGTTTGCGTGATAGGCGATCTTGTCCTTGATCGTTATGTATGGGGTGATGTAAGTAGGATATCACCTGAGGCTCCAGTGCCAGTTGTGCATATTAATCGGGTAGAAGACCGCTTAGGATGTGCAGGAAACGCAGCCGTCAACTTGAGAAAGCTTGGAGCGGAATTATCCCTGTGTAGTGTCATTGGTGAGGATGAAGAAGGAAGGTCCTTGGAGCGTTTGCTCGGTTCTGAAGGGATATCACCTCAGAGTATCTTTATAGATCAACGCTATCCAAGTATTGTAAAAACTCGAGTAATAGCTCATTCCCAACAAGTTGTACGTATCGATAAAGAAGTGCTTCCCGAGTCAAGCGATGCGAGAGTAAGCGCATTTCTCTCTCTACTCGAAAAGAACATTGGTGCTCCAGACGTCATTATTATTTCAGACTATGGAAAGGGAACCATAATGCCTGAAGTGTTTGATCTTCTCTCGACATTAAAGACATCTGGCAAGATTACATGCCCTATCGTGGTCGATCCTCACCCAGCAAATTTCAAAGCGTATAAGAACATCACGATAGCAAAGCCTAATCGCGCGGAGGCAGAGCGTGCAACAGGGATTGATATTCGGAACAACGCTGATGCACTCAATGCAGCGAAAATGCTAATGGAGCAGTGGTCATCAGAAATGATGATGGTTACCCTTGGAGAAGGAGGGCTTGTTCTTGTTAGCGATGAATATCCCCAGGGGTTATTCCTAGAGACGGTGGCCAAATCCGTTTATGATGTTTCGGGTGCTGGAGATACGGTTACGGCGGTGTTTGCTGCGCTTTTAGGGTCTGGTACTCCTGTGGATCTTGCTGGTTCTCTAGCGAATATCGCAGCTGGTATCGTCGTTTCAGAGGTTGGAACAGTTCCTATTACTAGGGAAAAATTATCAGCATTTCTTTCAAATCTATAGTGAGAGAACGAACGTAATGAGTGTCGGAGCAAGAGAGATGGAGACTCAATGTCATAGTATGACAGGTTATGGTGCTGCACAGCTGACGAAGGATGGCATTAGCATGCAGTGTGAGGTTAAAGGAGTGAATGGAAGATACCTTGATATTGTCACTCGGTTTCCTCGAGAGTACGGCAGTCTCGAGCTTCTTGCTCGAAAACAAGCGTCAGAGTGTTGCGGTCGGGGAAGAATAGAGATTTTTTTTAGTGCCACGAAAGATGATGATTCGGGCGAGATAATTGATGGAGTCGATGATCGGGGCATTTCTGTATCTGGTGCGCGATTTAATGGATTCTTTGCGGCCGCTGAGAAGGTCCTCTCTCCAAAGGGGTTATGGAATGAGTCACTACGGCAGCGATTAGCAGTTGATATTCTTTTACGGAAAGATATTTTTCAAGATCATGCGATGCCTCTGAATATTGATGTAGAGGCATTTTCTCAGCTTCTGGCGTTAGCCTTAAAAAATTTGAGGGTCTCTCAGCGGACAGAAGGAGATGTATTGTGTGCTGATATTCTTTCGAGAAGAGAAACCATCATACAGCACGTGAATGCAATAGAGGTTCTTCGGCGAGAGCGCCGTGCACAGCGAGAGGCTGAGATGGCTGAAAAATTTAAGGAGTTTCTCAAGGAAGAGAGTTTGACTGCAGAGAGAATCGTCGCAGAGGTTGCACTGCTCATGGAAAAAATTGATGTCGAAGAGGAGATTGTGCGCCTACGGGCACATTTAGGTCGATTCGATTCTGTTCTTATGGAGGCTCTCTGTGGCAAGAAACTCGATTTTCTTCTTCAGGAATGTTTGCGGGAGACAAATACAATTGCTTCAAAGATTCAAGATGCGGATGCACAAAGCTTCACGATTGAAATCAAGTCGGAAATTGAAAGGATTAAAGAGCAGGTACAGAATCTTGAGTAGGAGCGTAGATGCATTTGTGCAGATTATGATAGTGCCTAATGAGGTTAACGTAAAAGGAGCTTCCTCGCTGTGACAGTCGGTTATTTTTTCTGCTTTGTAGGGCCCGTTGCGGCTGGTAAGAGTTTTCTGAGCCGTAGGCTTTTAGAGCGGCATGGCGAAGAGCTTCTTCTTGCTATATCTGCAACTTCAAGAGATCCGAGGCCAAAAGAAGTTGATGGAGAGCATTACTTTTTTCTTACAAGACAACAGTTTATGGAGCGTGTAGATAGTGGGGAGTTCTTTGAATGGGAAGAAACGCATGGTCATTTATATGGAACACCCCAGCAATGGATTAGAAGAGTTACTGAAGAAAACAGGCATGTCTTACTAGACGTTGATGTGCGCGGCGCTATGACGTTCTTTCATAAATTTCCCTCTCAATTTAAGGGAATACTGGTGTTGCCTCCTTCTATATCAACCCTAATTGAAAGAGTGAAGTTACGTGGTGGTGTTTCCGATGAAGAATTGTTGAGAAGGCTTGAGACTATGAAGCGCGAGCTCATCGACTTTGAGGAAGCCATTGATGAAGGGGGTTTTCAGTTCTGGATATCAAACAAGGATAGGGATAAGTCTGAACAAGAGGTGGAAGCGATCTTTCAGGGTCAAGAGAGTCAGAAGAATACTGATATGGTGCAAGCTCGTCTTGAGTTGAAGAGATTAACGGAAGAAATCTGGGAGTATGAACTTTAAATTGGGGTGTATCTGTGCATCAAAAAGAAGGGACGTGTGAGATGATAAAGAGAACTCTTTTCGTGGCCAGTTGCCTTGTGGTTCTAGGTGGATGCTCGTTGTTGAGTCGGTTTGACAATCAAGATGTAGAGAAGAATCGTTTCAAAGACAGGTCAGTGTTAGAGATGCTGAATGAGATTCCTACTGTCTTAGTTAAGCCAGTAGCGAGAATGGCGCTAGAGTCAGCGGTTCAACGTTCTGCTAAAAGTAGTGGTCCTCGAGTAGTTCCTGTTTTTCGTAGAAATTCTAGAATTGTCTTTCCAGAGCACCGGATTTTTGAACTCCAGAAGGACGGGCCGCTGGTGCTATTGGGACTCAAAAATGGCGATATCCTTCTCGGGATAAATGATAGAGCACTCGTACAACCAGAGCTTCTTGGGTTGTATCCATCTGCGGTATTGCAAGATGGAAAGAGTAGCGTGATTGTTCGTCGCGGAGAGCAGTTATTTGAATTGCAAATTGTGCTGGAGGAAGGCACATAAGGACGTCACAGGCACTTTTCTTATGCTTCGAACCACGAATATGATCAGTCGAAGGTGAAGTTGTTTCTAAAGTAAGGAGTCCGAATCGTTTATACTCTAGGAGAGAGAGGTGGGTTTAGGGCGCGATTTTATGGAGACGAGTGCTGAAATTGCGTCTTCGGGAAAGAATTCATGTTCTTTTAAGAGTTCAGCCAGTGTTTTGCTCTCTAGGACGTTATCGATTGCAATCTTCAGTTCATGCCAGAGGCCACTAAGAGCACAGTGATGCTCTTTCCCGCAGAGTTCCCCGTATGGTGGTTTGGAGTCGCAGATAATCTCGAAGGTATCTCCTTCGGATGCTTCTAGTATCTGTTTCAAGTTAATCTCTTCGGGAGCATGACTGAGATGGAAGCCTCCTTTTGGTCCCCGTTCGCTAGTTATGATACCTCCCCGGCGGAGTCGTAGCAGAATTTGATGGGTATATTGCAGTGGTATGGCTTGAGACTCAGCTATTTCAGTAGCTGATATGCTATCGCTACTCTCAGAACGAGAGGCGAGAAAGAGACTGCAGAGAATTCCGTATTCACCCCATTTCGTTACATGCATGAGGGTAAGTATAGACTGGGAGATTATGGAGCGTCTAGTCTCGGAGAGTGCTAAGAGGGGAAAAAGTGAAAGGGCTTATATTGTGTTAAAGGAGAGGATGATGGTCCACGGAATAATGGCTGCAGCCAGGTAAATACCGGCAACTGCCAACATGATGGGCGGGAGCCATTTTACGCTGGTAGCCAGCTTGCCTAGTGCACAGATAATGAGAATGGCGAGTCCTTTTGCGACTACTAGCGTCCAGAGTGGCCCGATCTGCTGCATGGCATATCTAAGGATAGGGTTTGCTTCAAGATGAATTCCATGTTGTGTGACGCCGATACCGGTGAGTATCCCGTCTAGGAGTTGAATAAGGATTAGAGCGATTACCAGCGGTAGTATGAGGTCACTTTTTTGTGCCGGGGTAAGAGGTTGAGTAGAGGAGGTAGCGCTGGGTATGATGACGAGCTCTAGGGTGTTACGGGTGGATAGGGCGTTAGCGTCTGTTATGTTGGCGCTCGGTTGTAACTTTAGGGCGGTTGCTACTTTACCCATACTTTTGTTTCTCCAGGGAACTTCTTCAACGTACAAACATATCTCCGTTATTTATGAAGTTGCTCCACTTTTTCCGTAATTTCCTGATGATTCAATTCAAAACAACGGAGGAAAACTTCTAAAAATACGAAATATTCTCAGAGAATCGGTGTGCGGTGAGTAAATGAGTTTGAAAAGATTTGCTGTGATGGGAAGTTGATAAAGAGTTTTCTAATAAGATTGCGTAGGGCTGATAGTGAATAGAATGCGTTTGACGATTTGCCCAGTTTTACAGAGGAAATAGGAGGTGATTGGCTGATTCCAAATAGCATTTTTAAATCAGCACTCGACGCTGAGGATTAGCTGGCTTAGGAATGGCGGCTACCGATCTCGCTATGCGATAAGGTGAATAGTTTCGGGTGGAAGTCGATGGCTAGGTGGAGGATATGTGCCAGGAGGAAAAGATACATGAAGTTCACCATCCCTATGTTTTCGTGAAGCCTCTTTGTAGAGAAAGTACTTCTGAAAGTACCACTCGTACCACTTGGCTCGTTTCTTTTGGCACACGCATAGCACTCTTGGTCGGTGTGATGTACTGTCACCTTTTTTAGAACGTACCGGAAGAGCTCCAGCAGGAATTTTAAGGAGCGCCTCTTTGCCAGCGAATCCGAGACCATTCAGTTTTCTTTTACGTACAATCTCAACTCGACGTTTTTCTAGCTTTTCATGCATAAGTACAGAATACTCTTTCTGAGAAAGTTCTTCGTAGCCAGGCAATCTCTCATATTCAAGGTGTATCACATGGATGAAATCTTTTATCGAGACTGAGGGATTGAAGCGCTTAGCTGAGTTATACTTAGCCCAATTCGTAACCTTAAATTTTCTCTTGATGCCATGTACGGCGTCGTGAAAGCAGTTATACCCGGGATAGTCAGAGATTTTCTCTACTAATCCATCTTGAACCGGTTG
Organism: bacterium; assembly: GCA_009926305.1. NCBI lineage: Bacteria > bacterium. Next base: position 78,164 of record RFPC01000002.1, on the reverse strand, counting down.
TAGGACCGTATAGAAGAAATACTCCTCTATATCCTCGTTCTCAGGCAGGAACTCTTGTGAGTAGCGCCTAGCCCAAAAGGTTCCTCCCGGAAATTCTGGTGAAAATCTTGAAACGGCTCTTGCAACACTTGAGTTGAAATCTCTCATAAAATCAGCTCTGTTCGCTTCTGGGAAGAGAGCAGGAGAATGGATGTGGTTACCCTCAATAGCAAGTGCATAGAGCTTTACACCGTATCGCTCTGCATATTTTGCTGCATAGCCGAGAATGGCGAGCTCTAGTTGTGCATTATTCACAAACCAGAGCTCGCTATTTCGACTTCTCGTGGTGAGAAATGACGCCAGTTGTTTCGATTCAATACGCGGATGATATGACATACACCTACTCATCGAGAGGTGTAGAGAAAAGTTTCCATTCCGGAAAGAAAAAATGGATTAAAGTGAATTAAACTTTCACAAGTTCTCTGAGAACTAGTGGATGTTTTCGTCGGAGTGGGGGTTGGTGGATTCTTCGAAGTCTTTGGCGAGGGCGTAAATTGCTTCTCTGAGCTCGTCGGCAAGCACGCAAATCAGAGTGCCTGATTGCGAAACACCCGCATCAGCATGGACCGTCTCTCTCGCTATCCACTCAGCAACTGACTCTAAGTGCTCCAGACGGCTCGAAATGTCCATTAATCTTGATAGTGTGTCCATGCCCACCCTCTTTTGTGAAACTCATTCTCTTTCTTCTACTTTTGATGAGCTGCCGAGCATAGACGATTCGACACTTGTAACAATATGATTTTATTCCGACTTTTTAGACGACCTGCACACCCCCTCCTACAACGGTCGGTACGCCAGCCTTAGCTCCCGACCGCTTTCTCACACTTACTTCCCTTCACCAGCAAGCGCAGAGGAAACATTCAAAAAGCCATCCCTATACGAAGTAACAGAGAAACTCGTGCCCATTCTTTCTATCTCCTGCAACTGCTCAGGCGGCATTAACTGCTGTCCCCCCGTAAACATAGATAGCGAAGCCTCAACAGATTTAATGAGTTGCACCGCCTGCTTCGAGTTGAAATAAGTAAAAACGAGCGGAGACGAAGCCCTCGTCCTCTCCTGAATTCCCCCCGGCAAAGACTCACCTGTAACAAACTGGCTTGAATCGCCCCTTTTTGCCAGCAAAGATCTCATCCCAATTTCCGAAGTCGCCAAGAGAAGTCTTCCCCTCTCAGCCGTGAGATATAGTCCAATACCCATGGGTGTCAACAGAAACTCAACATTACTTCCGAGTATCTCTTTACTGTTCCAGTTTGTGACCGGAAGTTGCTGAGCATTATTGCGAAGGGCGGCTTTTATGGTTTCCACCAATTGTTGCGAGTTCATTTTTCCTGATAAAGAGACAATCAGACTTGGAAGGAACGATGCTCCATCAGCAGGGAGAACACCTATAGAGAGTTCAGAGACCTTTTGCAAAAATTTCATCTGGCTCCACAAATCTTTATATAAGTTTTCTGGCGCGCCCATAGGATGCGCGGTTAACAGTGCATCAAGCATCTTAAAGAGTCGACCTGCGAATGAAATGTAGAAGACCGCATTTCTGGGCGTAGTATCCAGTTGCATCTTGCTTCCCTCTTTACCCCCTAATAAGGAGAGAACTGGATGGCTATCAACGCTTTTCTCCTCAAGGAGAATTCCGAGATCCGTTCCAGGAGCGTTATTGTAGGTAAGACGCATCGCTAAGGATTTTAGAGGAAAGTTGTTTACGAGTTCAGAGATTGATTCAGGCTGAGTTGTGCTCGTAAGTTTCGGCAGGACATTCGCCAAGCCGTCTGTAATGGAGTCTACATCCGTATACATAAAAGCAAACTCATTCGCTCCATTATATTCCTCCCGCACCCGCTGGAATGAAGGAAACTTTTTTATCCGCTCAGCTCCAGATTCCTCCTGGGAAATCTCTTTCGCAAAGGCTCGTTTCAATAACTCCTCTGATGACGTAATGCTGAGCATCTCAGAAGCAACGGCAATAAAAATCGGGAAACTTTCATTATCGGCGCCATTTGCAGCGGTTAGTGTGCTGAGATTCGGTGCGGCCTTCTGAGCAAGATTGGGCTCGCCTGATTGCGATTCTCCCTGGGGTGCCAGAGACTCAGGTATTTGAGGCGTGACCTTGAGTCCGAAAAGAAAGTCCCCAGTTATCTCCTCTACCTTAGCACCCTGAGCTTCAAGAGTTGATCGAAACCGCTTTATATCTCCCGCGAGTGTCTTCCCATCGGATATGTCAGCATACAGTCCAGCATCGATAAACGGGCGACTCTCAGACAGTCCCCAGAAGTACATCATGTTGGAAAACTGTTTTGACTGAAAGGGGTTGTACTTATCTGATAGTTCAACCACGAGTTTTACAATTTCATTGTTCGATATTTCCGGAGCATTAGAGGCCTCGAGTACCGCAGTTAGCCTTTCTGTAAAAGACTGAGGGGAAGAATTGTCTTTTACATATTCTCGATATTTCTGGAACGCTGGACGCTGAAAATCAAAAAACAAAAAGCCATCGGTTGAAGTTGGAAGTTTCTGAGCAATTTCATGATCGATAAATAGTTGAGCTTTTGAAGCAGCTCCTCTATTTCTACATCCAGATAGGGACATTGAAATCATTAACAAGATTGAAAGGAAGAAAACGAAGACTTTTCCAAAGTTTGGATAATGAATGATTCTCAAGTTGGTTTTCATAAATTCCTCCACCTATCCTTAGTCTCCAAACGGTATCGTGAGTTTGGCTAGCGCACAATGAGAAATCATCACGGTTTATTAGAGTTCCATTTCGTCTTGAAGAGAGAAGTCTCGACAGGAGGCGCAGGTGCACAGCTCACCCTGTCTTTGCCCAATGACGATTCAACAGAAGGGAACAGAAATTGAAGAACGCGTGGCACGCTATGGGAACGATAATATTGTCAAAGTAAATATTTATAATTGAGAGATAAATCCCCGCTGCAAAATATATTGGAATTACCCATGAGAATCGATAAAAATTCCCAATGAAGTGCACTAGAGCAAAGGCCACGTTCACGAAAAGAAGCACAAATATCTCCATAGTGACAGAAGACAGAAGCCAGGTAAGGAGCCCTCGGAAAAATACTTCTTCTCCTATGCCAGAAAGCATCGCTATCAGAAATATGTGCACGCCCCTTAGTGAGCTGCTAAGAGGAAAAATGTAATCCCGTTGTAGCTCTTGTAGCTGCCGTCCTAAAGCGCTGCTCTGTAGAAAGGCCCACCTCGTCATTGAAACGGAAAGGAGAATACTAATGATAAGCAAAGGGAGTGAGCACAATATTCCTATCTGTATATAGGGAAAAATATCTGGAGGAAAGGGAACCACAGTGCGATTAAGCCAGGGAAGCGAGAAAAGAAATAACACCCCCTCGCTTAGAGCAACAAGCAGCGTAATCTTCCATCCGATACTTTTTTCTTTCATGCTCTTTGCTCAGTTGGGGTGAGTGTCGGAGATCATTCGATTTCAGTTCTCACTGAATAGGTTCACGCAAGTCTGTCTGTTTCCCGTGCCTCCCAAGAGTTGACGAAAAAATGTCCTTACTTTGACACATCTTATCAAGTAGTGCTTGGTGAGTGACAACGAGTAGCTCTTTCTCCTCGATCGGAACCTCCTCAACGAGTATTCCAGACCTTTTTCCATTCTGTTCCTGAAATGAGATGATTCCACGAGCTGCCAATCCCTCAAGCGCACTCGTGATTGCGGATAACGATGAGATTTCAGTTCTGTTCAGTACCGATTCATATTTGGCTATCTGCATTTGACTTTGAGCCGAGCGAATAAATCCTTGATAATCATAGACCCTTCGCACCGTGTTCTGTATGTACGGGTGCGGTCTTTCTACAAACGACTCAGTCTCGAATAAAGAGTAGATCCAAACTAAGCACTCTAAATGACCGATGAGAACGCCGGGGAGACAATACTGCATGCCATGCTCAGAGAACCGAACTCTGGCCTCACGCCGATCTTGTTCCAAAATTCCCTCGCGTAAGAGAATTTCAATATATCGATTCAACTTTATCTCAAATACATCCCATGCAGGAAGAAGAAGCTCATTGCTGAGTACTTCATAGTAAGGACGAACTTCAGAAGAGAGTAATTGCTTTCCAGTTGCATCCAGTATCGATAAGAGACCTAACATCAAATAGACATGCGCGACCGAGTTCTTATAGAAATCCGCAGTGTAACGCGTATTTCCAGGCACATAGATCAAATCTTCTCCTAAGTAGTTTTTTCTCGTCGTAACACCGACAGTGGAGAAGTCGTGGCTCTCATCTTTCTCTTTGTCGAGGAACCGTTGTAACGCAGGTGTTGGTAGAGCGAACGTCTCGTCTCCCTCAGCCTCTCTATACCATTTTGCAGCGACTGTTAATCGATGAATAGACTGCTCTAACTGCTTTCTGGTAAGCCCGTATGTTGGCGAGAGAAACAGGGCAAGATACGTCAAGCTCCTCAAGCCGATGCTTGTTTGACCCTCAATTTTTCGGGTAATATCAAGTGCAAGATCTTCAATAAGATTGCGCCCGCCCGCATTAGACTTGTAATTGTCTCGAAATTCAGAAAATCGAATGCCCTGCCCAAAGTGGACTATTACCTCTTTAAATTTCTCCCGTAAGACATCGCGAGCTCGAAAAAGCGAAATCAAATTTTCTTCCGTCTTTCCTGAACCTGTATTTTCTCTTGCATATTCCGTATCCTCTACAACATGCTCATAGGAGATAGATACTGGAACAAATAGTACGTCTCTGCGTACTTTTTTCATGTAAGAATTTGTAATGGTTTTTAGCAGCCCTAATTTCGGCGAGCGCATCCTGCCACTACGGCTTCTGCCTCCTTCGATAAAGAACTCCTGAAGGTGCCCACGTTTTACGAGGTAGCCTACATATCTCTTAAGAACGAGTCCGTGGAGCCGGTCTTGCTTTGCGTTACGCTTAACGAAATACCCCCCGAGAGAACGGATGATCCACCCAAGTGGCCAAAAGCTGAGGTTTACTCCAGCAGCAATCAGAGGGGGATTAAGGTTGGCCTTGTAGAGCACCTGACCGGTAATAATATAGTCTAGGTGGCTTCTATGCATAGGAACCAAGACAACGGTGTCTTTCTTCAGTGCTTTGGCAAACTGGGGAAGTCCCCTGACTTGAATATCAGTGAAGAGCCTGCCGAGTAAAAAGCGAGCAAAAATGGTAGCTGGTTGGTAGAGCCAGCCACGCGGACGGGCTGCAATCAGTCGAAAGGCGCGTTTTGCCTCGATATGGAGCTTTTTCTCTGAAATTCCTAGGCTCTTACTGAGTTTTCGGAGAGCTCTCTCATAGTCCTGACCTCCGAGTACGATTTGCTCCTGTATTGAGAATTTCTGAAAGGGAGTTCCTCGAACCACTTTCAGGTTACTGTAAAAATCTAACTTGCAAAGACGAGTAAGTCGGTTGAGAGAAGCTGATTCCCACTGGTCAATCGTCAGAGGCTCCCCGAAGATTACAATAAGAAAGCGAGCGGGAGTCAGCGGGCTAAGGAGTAAACCAATGAAGTCCATAAGCTTCAGGGAGTACGATGGATGACTCCACACTGGGCCCTTGCCGCGAAAGATATTCATGGTAGAAAACGATTCTGGTGACTGGTTCTTGCGTAAAGTTTCGAGCTCCTCCGCATTCTGGAAGTTTAGCCAATAAAAAGTGTCAGCTTTGGTAGTATGCCGACCTTTTAAGGCTTTAATTGATTCAAGGTGACATCCTGAGCGTCTGGCGAATGATCTTAGTAATGCTTCGATGATGACAGAATTACTCTGTGTGACGATCGCGGGTACATTCCGACCACTTATGAGCTTTAAAAATGACGGGGGTACTGGAACGAATCGAAAGTACCAGGTAAGAATTGGAGAAACTGCTCTACGTAGAAACTGCATGCTCTGCAGTGTACGGTGGACCGAGTGTGAAGTTCAAGGGAACGAGAAAAATTCTGAGGCACATCAAGGTCTTGGGGCAAGAGGGGAGAGCTGAATCCCCCTTTTGACCGCTTTTGAGACGGTTTTTTGGAACTCTTTGCTTAGTCGACGAGAGAAGGGGAGAGGGATATAACTCTTTTGCTCAAACTCGACGAGGAAAGGAGGCGTTGCTTTACCGGTATTTTTGAGAATCCACCCCATTTCAAGGGTCACTGAGCATTTTACAAGTCGGGTAAACACGAGATCGTAGGTTGTAACTTCGGCCTTGCGGACTGTAACGCGAAGAGCATTGTCGGAAGCTTTATTCAGATCAAGATTTGGGCGATATCCAGCAATGAGGAGCTCTTTATAGGCAGCATCAAGAGTAAGGGCCTCAATCTCACCAGCGAGTGTCTTCCCAAGAGGAAACACGAGGAGAAAGAACTGGGTACCTAAGGAGTTCGTTACCTCTGAGCTGATATGAATATCGAGAGATACCTCGGGAGCCAGCGTGCTCGGGGTTAGAGATTTCAGCTCTTCAGAGAGGGGGAGAGAGACAAGGGACGTGGTGGCACATCCCGTTACGAGAATAAATAATCCAAAGATGAAACAGGAAGCAATCCGCTTCATAAGCTACTTTAATGCCTAGACTTTTCTCTCACTCTACTTTATCGGGTCAAATATCGAATAATACATAGAGTGAAGCTACTCGTTCGTATGACATGAGCATAACTTTTTAGAGCACTTCTTGAAATCATGGAATGCGGCGCAGGGAGCAGACCAAAAAATAGGGTCTATTTAAAGAGATTGAGGATACTCGGTCTGCTATAGTAGGGAATAGATGCGATCAAGGGTGCGGTAACGGATTAAAGAGCGTGACACACAGTAAAAAGGATGAAGAGCAGAAAACGGAAGCTGATGATAATCAGCATGATTCAGCGAAGCAGATTTTAGAAACACTGATCGATACAGAAAAAAAGAAATATCAGCTACCAAATCAATCAACTGATCAGCACTCCAGTAAGGATGCTGAAGAGGTTTTGAAAAATCTCCTGAGTCTTCCTTCGAGTTCCGAAGAAATACAAACGCGCAATCAGGGTAAAATAGAGTTGGGCGACTCATCCACGATGACTGTCTTGCCAACTCAGCAGATGGGCGAGAAAGATAACTCTGATATGACAGCACCGACTTCCACTTCTTCCCGATCTTTGTTTTGGCAAAAATGCGTTGAGCTAGCCAAAAAACAGGAGTGGGGCGAGATTAACGTTGTCAGTTCTCAGGATTCTGAGCATGACTCGAATGAAAAGCGGTATTGGTGGATCTACAGTCAGTTGCAATTAAAGCAACTTCCAATAGCCATACTCCTCGCTCCACTGCAGGATTTGCTTCAAAGCTATAATGAAGTGAACAACGGATCCTTTTCCTGTGATGACGAGTTCGAAGCCGCCCTATATCAACTTACGAGAAATATGGTTAACGAGGCCTTTCATGAAGAGGTTCATGTTGTTCAGCTGTATGCGATTCTGAAGGCTATCCGGAGCCTCTGTGGCGATCGTTATGCATTTTTTCATGAAGAGAGTCTTCTTCTTGAACGGCTTCGTTCTCGAGAGAGCTATGAGCTCAAGCCAGTGGAGCGGGAAATCTTAGACGAGCTTGCCTCTTGTGTGGAGCAGAAAGCGGCCGTTTCAACGAGTGAGCCGATTAATAGGGAGAAGCAAGAGACTCTCTCGCTGAAGGAGCAGGCGAGTGAGCGATCTGCTGATACAGAGAGTTTTTCCGCAAATCAGCCAGATTCATCTCAACCACTCCAGCAGTCACGAAAGTTTTTTCATGTGTCTCAAAAGAGTGCGATTGTTGGAATTTCGATGTTCGCACTCCTTTTTGTGCTGTCTCATTATCTGTTTCGGCAAGATGTTGTGCTTCATCAAGATAGGATTCATTACAGCACAACGCTACCACAATTTGCCCCCGAGCTTTCTTTGCCCGATCATAATACGGTCACACCTCGACTATTCAGGGGAATGTTGCTGGATGTAGAGAATGGCGAGAGTGTCAGTAATGGCTCTCAAACAGCTCTCTTATTACTGCAATCGAATGAAATGACGACTAGCTCCAAGAGTGCCGCAGAGAGATCCAGTCAAGGCAAGCAAGAGCAAATCGATATGTCAGGTCCTGTAGAACCTGATGGATTGCTTGATGATATCCGAAGAAAGAAAGAGGAATCTAGGAATCTGCCAGGAGACTTTGTAAAAGGAGTCGGACAGGATCTTGTGGAGAGGAAGTCTTCCAAGCCAAAGCGAATCGAATCTCCAATAACCTACCGCACAATCGTTGATACTGAGGTGAGAAAAGAGCCATCAGAGAATGCGCAAATAGTTGAGCGGCTTACGAGTGGGGCAAAGGTTCGAGTGCTCAGACGGATTGGTGAGTGGCTTGTTCTTGTTTCCAAGAATGGAAAAGCAGGTTATATCGCGAGGAAAGACGCCTCTATTGATGAGTGAGAATGATGCCCTCGAGGAGCAGCATTGATGCAAATGACCCTAAAAATGCCTAAAAAAGAGGGGCTTAGTTGACAAGTTGTTAGTTTTCCTGTGAATTATAGTGTTTGATCCTGTACCCTCAGCCTCAAAGAGTGAGCAGTTGAGAATTATCCATTAACGAGAGAACAGTATGGCGCGTATTACCGTTGAAGATTGCCTAGAGAAAGAACAGAACCGATTCTCCCTCGTTCAGCTTGCTTCAAAGCGAACGAAGCAGATCTTAACGGGTGCTAAGCCTCTGGTGGACGTGCGAAGAGGCAATAAGGCTGTTGTTAATTCCCTTCGAGAGATAGCCGCGGGACTCGTCCGATTTAAGACCGAAGAAGATCTTGCACGAGAGCGAGAAGAGGAAGAGAAGCGTCTTCAGGCCGAGCTCGCGCTCGCGGCGGAACAAGAGAGCATCGCTGAAGAGAATATTTTTATCACCAAAGCAGTAGTTGCTGAGACGCCCAGTATTGACGAGAGCAGTGTGGAAGAGAGTGGTGACTCTGAGCCAATGAATGAAGATGGTGCAGGAACAGTAGGGGAAGACTCCGTCGAGGCCGTTACTGAATCTGTTGCAACAGAAGAGTCCTCTGAAGAAGAGTCTTCTGAGTCGGAAAAATCTACGCAAGCCAACTCAATCGAGGGTTCGCAATTCTAAGCGGTTGAGTTTCAAGAACACGGGGTTTGTTTTAGCGCTTGGGTGGTGCATCCGCCTTTTTGTCTCGGTCCATCTCTATGAGCTCCGATACGCCTAGTGCCATACGCCAGTATTGGCGGGGCCCCATCCTTGTTCACTCAAAAGTTTCTATTTTGAGCCCTATTGAGGTTTCATTTCTCTAAAGAAAAATTTGTTGGTGTCCGTATCAGCTGTCTAGAGCCGAGAAGGTAATAAATAACGAGTAGACGCTCGGCAATCTATACTCTTTACTTCATTCTCAGGAGTTTTACAGTAAGGTATACTAAGAGAATCATCTATGAGTGAAGAGCATTTACAACGAATAACCAGGGAGCTCAGCGAGTATCATCCAGCTCCAGATCTTGAGCTTGTCGAAAAAGCCTATCGCTTCGTGCTCGAGCATCACTCTGATCAAAAGAGGGCCTCTGGCGAGCCCTATGTGAATCACCTTGTTGAGACTGCTCTTTTAGTATGTAAGTTGCGGCTAGACGTTGCATCCGTTGCAGCGGCGCTGCTTCATGACACCATTGAAGATTGTGATGAGGTCACTTCGGAAGAGCTGACTGAGCTTTTTGGTGAAGATATCGCTCAGATTGTAGAGGGTGTTACGAAGTTAACTCGTGTAAATTTTGAATCCCAAGAAGAGAAGCAGGCTGAAGGTTTTAGGAAAATGCTGCTCGCGATGGCGAAAGATATCCGAGTGGTCCTCGTAAAATTGTGTGACAGACTGCACAACATGCGAACGCTTCGCTTTCTCCCCGAGCATAAGCAGCGTCGCATCGCGCTTGAAACCCGCGAAATTTATGCGCCACTTGCGCATAGGCTCGGTATTTACTGGATAAAATCTGAACTGGAAGATCTCTGTTTACTGAGTCTGAGGCCGGAGATTTATGACTCGATAAAAGAGAATTTAGCTCGCACGAAGGCGGAAAGAGATCAGTATGTACGTGATACCGTCCAGGAGCTGTCTGCGCATTTAGAGGGTGCAGGAATTTCAGCCTCTGTCACCGGAAGATCGAAGCACTTCAACTCTATCTGGGAGAAGATGGAAAGGAGCAATCTCTCCTTTGACGAAGTACATGACTTGCACGGTTTTCGGGTCATTGTTCCTACATTACGCGCCTGTTATGAGACGCTAGGAGTGATTCATGCCGCTTGGAAACCTGTGCCAGGCCGCTTTAAAGACTACATCGCGATGCCAAAGCCCAACATGTATCAGTCATTACATACGACAGTCATTGGTCCAGAGGGGAGTCGTATCGAGTGCCAGATTCGGACGCCAGAAATGCATCGAATAGCGGAGGAAGGGATTGCAGCACATTGGCGATATAAGGAGCATGGTCGTCAGAAGTCCTCAGCCGAGACTGATTTTGACCTACACTGGGTGAGTGCTCTTGTAGAGGAACAGCAATATCTCAAAAACCCCGATGAGTTCATTCAGACGGTCAAAGGGGAGCTGTTTCCAGAGGATGTATTTGTCTTTACGCCGAAGGGAGATCTCGTTCGGCTTTCTCACGGTTCTACGCCGATCGATTTTGCCTATGCCATTCACACTGATGTTGGACAGAGAACGATTGGGGCGAAAGTGAATGGAACCCTGGTTGGTATCGATTACTCACTAGAGAATGGGGATACGGTTGAGATTCTGACTTCTAAGAGTCAGAAACCGAGTCGAGATTGGTTATCATTTGTCCGAACGTCTAAGGCAAAGCAGCGGATTCGAGCTTTTCTGAAAAGCGAGGAGCAAGCTCGTTCCACAGCCTTTGGAATTGAATTGCTGACGAAAGAGTTGCGAAAGATCAAGCTTAGCCTGAAGAAAATAGAAAAGGCGAAACAACTCGAGCCGATTGCTCAGTCGATGGGACTCAAAAATAGCACAGATTTATATGCCCAGATCGGTTATGGGAAGGTGAGCGTTGCGAAAGTTCTTGCGAAATTATTGCCAGATTATGGAGCTGAAGAGGCGAAGCCGGTCGAGGAGAGCTCAGCTCTTGAAAGAATCTTTCAGCGCGCTGCTCGAGCCTCTCGACGAAAGGTCGGGGTGAAAGTGAGCGGTCTTGAGGATATTATGATTCGCTACGCAAAGTGTTGTGAACCGCTTCCTGGAGATAGGATTGCTGGCTTTATTACGCGAGGGCGCGGGGTAACAATCCATAGAGCTGACTGTTCTCAAGTATTGCGCAGTGATCCGCTTCGTCAGATAGATGTTGCATGGCATGGTGATGCGAAGGCTCCTCGGCGGGTGAAGCTAACAGTACATTCTCAAGACACCATAGGACTCTTAAGTAAAGTTTCGCTTGCTATTACAGAAAATGGTGCGAATATTAACAGCGCTCAGGTTAATACAAATGAACGGGGCAAGGCTCGTCACCACTTTGAAATAACGATAGAAGATGCAAGGCAGCTTGAAAAATTGATTCGAGCTATTGAGCAGGTGAGTGGCGTAACAAAAGTTGATAGAATCGTGGGCCGAGGAGCAGTTGGATCTTAGTTCACTTCGCGTTAGACTCAAGCATATGTGTACTCAAAATTGTTCGCATTCGCTCCGATATAGGACTCGTATCTATAACCAAGTTATCCATAGTCAAGTTAGCGACTTCCTTCAAAAGTGTTCTGGTGTTCTCTTTCGCTGTTTGGTTCCTCGTTTGTCGATAGTATACACCGCCGTTTTATCTGCTATTCCGTCATTCGCCTTCTGTAATCCTTTACTGCAATTCGAGCAAGAGACGGTTGAGATCTACCGAAAAACCAATGAAGCGGTTGTTTTTATCAGTACGCAATCAATGAGCAATGATAGCTTAGATATATATGGCTATACAGCAAATGATTCTGCTCGTTCTCAGAGCGGAGCGGGGAGTGGTGTTGTCGTCGATGCAAAAGAAGGGATTATTCTGACAAGTTTGCATGTCATTAGTGATGCCGAGTCCATCGATATTTTTCTTGCTGATGGAAAGAGCTACCGAGCGAGACTCCTTGGGCATGATCCCGAGTCAGATCTTGCTGTTCTTCAGTTGACGTCCCCTCCTGCGGATTTAAAAGCGATTGCATTTGGCGATTCTCGTTCCTTACAGGTTGGGCAATGGGTATTTGCGATTGGTAATCCGCATGGGCTGGCAAGAACGCTAACAAGCGGGATTGTTTCTAGCCTTCATCGCACCGTAAGGAATCCCAAAAATGTTGTTATGAAAGACCTGATTCAGACTGATGCAGCGCTGAATCCCGGGAGTTCTGGGGGGCCTCTGCTCAATTCAAAGGGTGAGTTAATAGGAATCAATGCGGCGATCTTGAGTCAATCTGGCGATTCAGCTGGTATAAGCTTTGCGGTTCCAATTCACCGAGTGCGAGCAATTCTTTCAGAACTTATTGCTACTGGTAAAGTCTTGAGGCCTCGAGTTGGGTGGTTATTAGTAGATACGAATCAGGGGCCTTTGGTGCGGAGGATTCTCCCTGGAAGTCCAGCAGAAGAGGCTGGGATTGAGCCACTTGAGCGACCTGTTGGAAAGGTTTTTCGTGGTGGTGTGGTAAGAGATTTTGACAGAGCGGATTTGATAACTGCCATAGATGGAAAAAAGATGCGATCGGTAGAAGATGTAGAGGCTACGGTGCTTGCTGCTCGGCATGGCGAAGCATTACGAATTTCGCTCCGTCGCGGTGGAAATCACGAAGACCAACGAACCGTAACTCTTAAACCGGCACTTCAGTAATGATGATGATAAAGAAACTTTCAGAAGAAACTATTAATCGGATAGCGGCGGGTGAAGTAGTTGAACGCCCCTTGTCAGTAGTGCGCGAGTTAGTCGATAACTCGCTTGATGCTGGGGCTACTTCTATTACTGTTGAGATTCGAGATGGCGGGCAGAGTCTTATACGAGTAAGCGATGATGGTTCTGGGATTGTAGCTGATGAGATAGAGCTTGCATTTGAGCGGCATGCGACTTCTAAGATTGAGAAAGAAGAAGATCTGAGCACTATTCAATCTTTTGGATTTCGAGGAGAAGCGCTGGCGTCTATCTCCTCAGTCTCGAAGTGTCGGGTGAGGAGCAGGCACCACTCGGCAGAAGTTGGTGTTGAGGTTGAGTTTGAAGGAGGAGAGCTCGTCAAACGTTCGCTCGTAGCTATGCCAGTCGGGACTGAAATTGTTGTTCAGGATTTATTCTTTAATACCCCAGCGAGAAAGAAGTTCTTAAAAACAGACAGGGGAGAGGTTGTCAAGATTACAGGTTGGTTGCGGGCCAATGCATTATTGCATCCACAAACGAGGCTACGTCTTCTCGTTGATGGAAAAGAAAAATTGCAACTTGCCCCTCGAACATCATCGCTCGATAGAGCACGTGAGGTCTATCCAGGAGAAGCAGTTGCAGTCGAATATGAAGAACAACAGCTTCGTGTCACAGGCTATCTCTGTGCCCCTCAGTATGCAAAGTCAACACCATCTGCGCTCGCTTTTTTTGTAAATGGAAGAATGTTATCCGACCGGGCTATTTTGAGAGCGGCTCGAGAGGGATTTGGAGGAACGCTAAAAGCTCAGCAAGCTCCTCTCGGATACTTACATGTTGAACTTCCTGGAGAGCTAGTAGACATTAATGTACATCCTCAAAAACAAGAAGTTCGATTTTGGAATAGTTCTCGTTTGTTTCAACTGGTTCTCCGTGGAGTGCGCTCAGCAGTTGGAGGGTTTGAAAGCCCGCTTGCAAACCGAATGACGGAATCTGGCTTAAAGAGCCATTCATCGCCTGCACCTCAACGTGATGCGAGTGCGTACTCGGGTTATCAACGCGCCAGTGCGGCATCTTCCGAGCGATTTTATTTTGAGTCCTCTCTGAGTGACCGGGACTACACAAGAACAACTTCGGAAGGTGTCGAGGGTTCTGAATCTTCAGTCCCGGTTGCAGGATTGCTTGCGGATGGAGATGTGCCAAGTGGTGCCCTCGACGGTTCAGGGAGGCAAGTGCAGGGGGCTGCCTCAGTCTTCCGATATCAGGATCTTCGATATCTCGGCACAGTGCTTTCTTGCTATCTTATTTGTGAATATGAAGAACAGTTGGTTGTTCTAGATATGCATGCCGCCCATGAGCGTATAAATTACAACATTATTCTTGAGCGATTGCGAAGTGATGAGCCACATAAAGAGGTTTTGCTGATTCCGCTGACCTTGCAATTTGACTCAGAGATTATTGCAAGAGTCATGGAGCAAGTGCCACTGCTCTCTGCGTGTGGATTTGAGATAGAGTCAAAAACCGAGACAACTCTGGAGGTGAAAGAGAAACCAACTTGGATAGCCCTGAAGCAAGTAAAATCAGCCTTACGTGAGTTGGCGGAGGAGGATTTGCCAGTAGAAAGAGCCTTGGAAAGTGAATTAGAGAAGGTGGCGGCTCGGCTGGCGTGTCATGCGAGTATTCGCTCTGGAGACCTCCAGACTCGAGAAGAAGTTTTTGCACTGTTTGCCGCACTCGACGAGGCAGAATGGAGCTCGGCATGTCCTCACGGACGGCCAGTGATAGCCACCTTTGGGAAGACCGAGCTTGAGCGTCGGTTCGGCCGACAGTAAGCAGAGCTACAGAAAAAGTGGACCAGTATTTTTCATTCAGCTATTTTCTGAAGAGATGTTAGAAGGGGTGATGCAATCAAAACGGCAATGTGGTGTACTATTGTCGTTTGTCGTATGAGATTAGTTTCGATTTATGATCCAAGCGCCTATTATTATCTCTGGCCCTACTGGGAGCGGGAAGAGTGAACTAGCACACCGCATTGCCGGACACTTCGCGGGCGAAATTGTCAATGCCGATTCGGTGCAACTGTATGCTGAGCACGATATCGGTGCTGCCATGCCGAAGTCCACCTACAGAGAGCAGCTTCCTTATCACTTATTTGGAACCTTATCTGGTGCTATGCCATGTGATGTACAGAGTTACGTTCACGCAGCCTGTGGAATTCTCGAGGATGTTCAGAGCAGGGGGGTAATGCCAGTACTTGTCGGTGGCTCAACGTTGTATCTCGAGGGATTGTTGGCTGGAATTTCTCGCCTCCCCGCATCAAAACCCGAGTTACGGAAAGAACTCGAGCGTGAAGAAGTGGAAGAGCTTCACAAACGATTGGAAACGCTTGATCCTGAACGGGCGGAAGCCCTTCATCCGAATGACAGAATTCGTATCATCAGGGCCCTTGAGGTTTGTCTGGTCTCTGGAAAAAGTTATTCCGAACTGTGCAAACAAGAGGCCCGTATCCAGCATTGTAGAAATGCCACGGTTATTGTGCCTGTTTGGTCTCGCTCAGATCTCTATAGGCGTATTGAGAAGCGATCGCAACGGATGGTAGCGAATGGGATTATTGAAGAGGCTCGCTATCTGTTCGGCTGTTATGGTTCCCAGTGGCAATGTCAGACAGCATTAGGCTACAAGCAAGTTTTTGAGCGGCTTATTAGCCGGCACTCAGTGAGCGAAGAGGCCCATAGAGAGATTGTTCGTGAAATCTCTCAGGCAACAAGGCGATATGCGAAGCGGCAGATGACCTATTGGCGGAATGCCCCACAAAAGTTTGAATGGAATATTTCGCCGAGCATTGAAGAGCACCGTCAAGAACAGGTTCAGATCTTAGCGGAGGATTCTGGAATACGCGGCGCAGCTGGTGAACGCAGGAAAGGTTTTCATGTTTGGCGATGGTCTAGTGATGAGCTGATTGAAGCGTTAGAGAAGCGGTGGAATTCTTCGCAGATTGGTGCGAAGGATAGCGGTGCGTTAGAAGCTGAAGGCCATGTCGTTTGGTTTGTTCATGCTGGTGCCCTAGAGCTCTAGGGCCGCGAGGAACTGGTATTGCACGAGTTTTTTGGGGAAAATGTAAGTTCTTTGAGTGATTTAAGTTTTAATCAGGCGCCTTGGAACGTTTTAAAGTGCCGAAAAAATGGGGAAGATTTGCAATTTTTGGGAATGCCTTACACACTATGGGGTCTTTGTATTTTGAACTATAAGTATACCAACCATTGAGTGTGACGTATGACGATAATCGAACATCCTCTTGAATTCGAGCGGGGACTTCTAGAATTAGAGATTCAACTCGATGCGTTGAAAGATGAAATTGCAGCAGGAGATACTACAAAGACAGAGCAGTTTGAAAAGTTGCAGTCAAAAGCAGAGCGAGTTCGAAAAGACACGTACTCTCGTCTGACAGCATTCCAACGTGTTCAGTTGTCACGACACTTTGATCGTCCATTTAGCCTGGATTATATCCGTTACATCTTTTCAAATTTCAAAGAGCTGCATGGCGATCGCTCCTTTCGTGATGATCCTGCCATAGTTGGTGGAACAGCTCTTCTTGGTGAGCTGCCCGTAATGGTCGTTGGTCATGAGCGAGGACGCGGAATGCAAGAGCGCTTGAAGAGAAATTTCGGCATGCCTCAGCCTGAAGGATACCGAAAGGCGCTCCGTTTATTCCGACTGGCTGAAAAGTTTGGTCTTCCCGTCATAACATTCATCGATACACAGGGAGCGTATCCCGGTATTGAAGCTGAAGAGCGTGGACAGAGTGAGGCAATCGCTCGGAATCTTCAGGAGCTCTCAGAGTTAACCACGCCTGTAATTAGTGTCGTGATTGGCGAAGGAGGAAGTGGAGGAGCCCTAGCTCTTGGAGTATCAGATAGGATACTCATGCTAGAATACGCGTGTTACTCGGTAATTACTCCTGAGGGATGCGCATCAATCCTCTGGCATGCAAAGGGTGATGATTCGACGCAGATGGTGGCAACAGCGGCTGACGCTCTGCAAGTCACATCTGATAGATTGAAATCTTTTGGAATTGTGGACGAAGTGGTCGCTGAGCCACTCGGAGGGGCGCACTGGAATCATAAGGAAGCGGCTGAAAAACTTGGCGAAGCGCTTAGGACACAGCTAGAAACACTGAGCAAGCTAAGTGTCGGAGAGCTACTTGAATCCCGATATAAGAAATATCGAAATATCGGTGGAGTTGCAGTCGTATGATGAAGCGGGGTGTGATTGAGTCAGTGGACTTGTCGACCTATCGGCCGCGGTGTGAAGAGAAGCAGAACAGATAAAATTTTTGAGGCGTTTAGGCGTCGAATAGAAGAGGAAAACGGAGAGATATGGGAAAAGACGCAATAGAAATGCATGGGGTAATCAAGGAGTGTTTTCCGAACACAACCTTCCGAGTTGAGTGCGATAATGGCCACGAGCTACTCGCGTACCTCGCTGGAAAGATGAGAAGGTACTATATCCGCGTTCTGCCGGGTGACCATGTTATAGTAGAGATCTCCCCCTATGACCTCTCCAAGGGTCGGATTGTTCGGCGTTTGAAAGAAGCGCCGAAGCCAGGGGAGAATCCTCTTGCTGAATCAAAAGGCCAAGAGGAGGAATAGACACTCTTCTCGACGAGAATTCCGAGTTATGGGCGAGATCCCTCGTTTACGGGTCGTGCTTTTGTTGTTGCTGTTTCTATAGCCTGTGTTTTCTTTCTCAGGGTTGAGTGCCCGTCTATTGATTGTTGAGATCCGAGCGCGCAATCGTTGTTAATTCGCTGAGTAGCTCGAATGTAAAAATCCCATCATCATGGCCATCCTTCCACATAATGCCTATGGCATAGTTGCCAACCGACCATATCTTTTCCAGTCCGAGGACTTCTTCCTTTGAATGAGAGATTACTTCGAGTCGACTCTTCTTCTTGGCAGGGGTGAGTGGATGATCATGGTTTCCCTCGCCACGCTTTTCTCGGCACACTGCACACGGACAATGACGTCGAAGAAGCTCAGCTGGTAAGAGAAGCTGACCAGATGGCTGTGGCCACTCAATAAGAAGTCCTTTGAATTCTTGTCTTTCGATTCTGAGTGGTCTCATAGTCAAGGGGGACCTCATCTTCAAGTTGCACTATCTTTAAATGTAGCTTCTTACCTTTACGAAGTAAGAGTTTATAGTTCATTCAATGCGGCTCACGTTAATATGCACAAAAGAACGAGAACGCGACAATATCTGTTTGAAGCACGATTTACATCAGCTTGCTGCCAGTCGAAGGTCATTCATCGTTTGCTCTAACTGACGTTCCAGATCTTCTATCGTTTTTTTCTGATTTTCGGAGATGAACTCCTCTTCCCAGCACCGAGCAAGGATATTACGATACCGTTTTAAAAGTTCTGCCATTTGAATTCGAAGAGAGTTTTCTTCTGCATCATCCTTCAGAAACTGTGACCAATCGTGTAAGCGCTTCTGTTTACGAGAAAGTTCTTGTAAGTCCATACCCCTGCTCAGTTTACTATCAATAATGTGTTGCCCACTATATTCAAGAAAGTTTCCTAATACTAATGGTTTATGAGGCAAGAAGACAACGGTCAGAAATAAGATTATGGTATGGCTCAGGAAAAGACTCCATGAGAGGAAGTTATGGAGAATATGGGGATAGAGCTGACGAGGGGAGCATGATGACACCAGTTGGAGAAAACAGAGCAATCTTTCCAGGTTCTTTTGATCCGATCACGAATGGGCATGTTGATATCGTGACACGAGGACTAAAGATTTTTGAGCATATCACAGTTGCGGTGTTACATAATCCTGAGAAGGACACGCTCTTTTCTTTAGAGGAGAGGGTCTCTCTCATTGAGCGAGTTCTTGATTTTCCTGGGCGCGTATCGGTTGAGTCTTTTTCAGGATTATTGGTCAATTTTGTGGAAGAACTGGGAACGCACGTCATATTGCGAGGACTTCGAGCGACCAGTGATTTTGATTATGAGGCACAGATGGCTCTCATGAACCGACAATTATCACCAAGTATCGAGACATTTTTCTTGATGACCAGCGAGCGGTATTCGTATGTAAGTTCTAGTCTCGTCAAGCAGATAGCACCCTATGGTGGGGATGTCAGTGGGTTAGTTCCTCCATTTGTGCAGGAGGCTCTGGCAAAAAAATTCAAGGATAGGTGACAAGAGCAGGAAAGGTCCTTATGATACGGGGCGTTACTGAAACGAAGATGGAGATATAGATGGCTGTTGAACGAACTCTTTCAATTATTAAACCAGATGCCGTTGAGAAGAACGTCATCGGGCAAATTCTATCGCGGTTTGAGTCAGCTGGACTTACGATTGCTGGCATGCGGATGATGCACCTATCAGAGGCGCAAGCTGGAGAGTTTTATGCGGTACACAAGGAGCGACCTTTTTACGGAGAGCTCGTGGAGTACATGGTGTCGGGTCCGGTTGTCGTCTCTGTGCTTGAAGGCGAAGGGGCTGTCGCATTAAATCGGAAGTTAATGGGTGCAACGAATCCTCAGGAGGCCGATGCCGGCACGATCCGAGCGGATTTTGCTGATAGTATTTCGGCAAATGCAGTCCATGGTTCAGATAGCGTTGAAAACGCAAAAATCGAGGTGAGCTTTTTCTTTCCTGAGCTAGCGGAGTAGTTCGTTCGTTGGAGAGATTGGCTTCATGTAAAAAAGCGCGGAAAGGGCTGCCTTTCCGCGCTTTTTTATTAGAGGAATGGACATGTAACCAAGCGGTCCTCATCGACCCGCTCTGCATGGCCCTAAGAGAGGAGATTGTTCTCGTTTGCTTTCTTAGCAGCAGCGACAGCAACTAGGCTCGGATTTACTGAGTCTGTCGAAGCGGTCTCATCGCCAAGCTCTTCATCTCCAAGTTCAGAGATAGAAGTTTCCTTCTGTCCTTCCTTAATTGAGATAACCTCAATCTGGCTGGCAAGTGATGGCTCTACAGATTCTGCTGAAGCACTTGCCGTGGCTTGAGGTGGAACAACTCGAGTCACTCGTGTGGCGTTTAGACCCTTCGGGCCTTGAGTGAGTTCATACTCAACAATCTCACCATCTTTCAGTGTTTTAAATCCTTCTGATTCGATGACCGAGAAGTGAACAAACACATCTTCTCCTGTGCTATGATTAATGAAACCGAAACCCTTAGCATCATTGAACCACTTAACGGTTCCTCGTTCTGTAGTAGTATTCATACCTCTAAACTCCGTGACCCACTGTCTTTACGTCCTGTTAAAACCTCTTTCCGTACTTCGATGTGATTACAACGTACGGAGTTTAAGATTCACACTGAGTCCGAATGGTTCCAAAGCACTGGAGATGTACACCCCAGAGTAAGGGTAACCTCCTGAAATAACGTGGTTATAGCGGTTAATTTTTTCCTGTTTTTTTATCAATTGAGGCTTAGAGTTATCCCGCCGTGATAGTGAGTAGCGTAACTGCTTGAAATCAGGTAGTACGATAAGAGGGGGTGGTGTTCGATACGAGGAGCATGAACAATAATAAGTGCTCGGTCATACAGCCACTTTTTGGGAGAGGAAATCTTGTCTGAGAAATCTGCTGGTCAGTCCTGTTCGGTTGATGCTGAATCTTCGGGTACGGTCCAAACGCTCGTCACTCTTTGCGAAGCAGTCCAGGAGCCTTTGCTGCTCCTCGATGGAAACCGCCAAGTCCTCGGGCTCTCTGAGGGGTTTCTCACATCATTTTATGAGGGGGCTCAACGCGCTGAATGTCCGCCGCTCGTCGAGTTATGGCCTCAAGTTACTGAGTTTCCTTTGCAGCCGATAGAACGCCAGGAGCAATTCTTTGTTGATGGTGAGTCAATCGAAGTGGATGTGCAGTGCGTTCACTTGGGTAAGGAAATCTTTCTGCTTCGGTGTTCTATTGCAGATGAAGCCGATGAGTTTTTTCATCAACAACGGCTGCAAACATTGGGAATGTTGGCGGGAAGCGTAGCACATGATTTTAATAATGTTTTAGCAGGCATTCTTGGCCACATTACTTTTTTAAAGGCAATTTTGCCCGAGGAAGGTGCTCATCAGGAGAGCCTGGAAGCAATTACTAATGGATCAAAGAAGGCATCGACCTTAACGAAGCAGATCCTTGACTTTTCCAAGTATGAGACAGAAAACGAGAATCTCGTAACTGATCTCGTAGAGCTTGTCTTAAGTACCGTTCCGTTATTGCGAGGAGCTCTGACATCTCGTATTGAGCTTACCTTAGATGTTCCAGAGGCGGCGGTTTTCGTTCAAGGCGCAGCTGGAAAACTAGCGCAAATACTGGTGAACCTTGTAGTCAATGCAAGAGATGCTATTGAGCATGGAGATGGGGGGCAGGTAGCGGTTCGAGTCAGAGTGGCAGAGCCTGATGATATTCCACCAATTCCGGACTTGGAGCCTGAGGAGAGAAATGCCCAGTATGTCATTCTCGAGGTTATAGACGATGGTATCGGAATGAGTGAGAGGGTGCAGAGGAAGGCGCTTGAACCATACTTTTCGACCAAGGGTGACCGAGGAACAGGGCTTGGACTCTCCACCGTCGTAGCTATAACCGAGTCGTATGGGGGGATGCTCGAAATTGAGAGTCAGCCGGGAGAAGGAAGTGCAATACGGATTTTTCTGCGCGAACCCAATGAAAATGAAGCCTCAGTCATCGATGGTGAGGATCGCGGTCAGTCGCCGGAGATTGCAAGAGGGAATGCGCAGCGTGTTCTTGTTGTTGATGATGAGGACTCTGTGCGAAGCGTCGTAGCAATGAGCCTGAGACATCTTGGATATGAAGTTGATGAGACTTCAGACCCGAGGGAAGCCTTGCTATATCTCGAAGATCATTCTCATGAGTATGATCTTGCAGTGCTTGACATGTTAATGCCGCATTTATCAGGGGATGAGTTGTTTGAACGGCTAAGAGGTCTAAGACCAAAGCTACCTGTTGTAGTTATGAGTGGATATAGCCGAGAAGAGGCCGTCGATAAAATTCTTAGTGAACCGAGTACCTACTTCATGTTGAAACCGTTTACGGTAGAGGATTTGTCGCAGATCGTATGCAAAGCGCTTGATGACGGGGATTCATGTTAACGGAGACGATGTCAAATAGTGCTGAATCGACATCAGAGGTTGTGTTAGAGGCCAGTGGTTTGTTGCAACAGTTTGGATCGCTTCGAGTTCTGTCGGGAGTCGATCTGAAGTTGTGTCGGGGAGAGATCGTCGGATTAATAGGGCCTTCCGGCGGCGGAAAAAGTGTACTGTTGAAGATGCTGTCCAATGTTTTGCAACCAACGGAGGGTGAAGTTCGTCGCTACCTTTCAGACGAGGGGAGTGTCAGCTTCATGTTTCAGGAAGGGGCCTTATTTGACTCAGTATCTGTGCTCGATAATATTGCCTTTCCTTTGGTGCAAGGAAGGGTTCCGAGCTCCACCCTGAAGACGGAAGAGAAAATCATGTTATCCGGGAAGGTTGGGGCCATTTTGAAAAAGGTCGGTTTGTTCAGGCACGGACATAAATATCCCGCTCAGCTGAGTGGTGGGATGAGACGAAGGGTTTCTCTTGCTCGAGCACTGGTGAATGAGCCTGAGGTCGCTTTACTGGATGATCCAACCTCTGGATTAGATCCCGTAGCGAGTAGTGTGATAATGGCTCTTATTGTGTCATTGCATCAGAGTCTTGGAACCTCGATGATATTAGTTAGCCATGACCTACGCCGTTTGCTACCGATCTGTTCGCGAATTATAGCGCTGTTTAACGGTCAAATTGTTTTCGATGGGACATTACAAGAGTTGCGCTCTGATGCGAGTATGGAAGTAAAAAGATTTGTAAGTTGTCGATTTGATCTGTCCTAGTTTTGAGAAGAAATGAGAAATACGTTTATTAAGAAGGCGAGAGAGGATTTTCTATCGGGCATAGGGGTGCCTGAGCCGTCTGAATTCAAGGCGGATCCGTTTCAATTGCTCGCTATCTCAAATGTGAGCGAAAGCAAGGACACACTGGTCGTGGCGCCTACGGGTGCTGGCAAGACCTATATCGCTATTGAAAGTATTCGGGCGTGCTTAAGGATGGGACTGCGTGCTGTGTATACGACGCCGTTAAAAGCCCTTTCGAATACAAAATTTAACGAGTTACGGAAAATTTTTGAGCCGCAGTATTCTGTCGGTTTGCTCACAGGGGATCGAAAAATAGAGACCAATGCCGATGTTGTGATCGCTACTACTGAGATCTATCGCAATGAACTGTATCATGTTCATGCTCGGTACTCACTCGTTGTGCTCGATGAGGTTCACTTTATATCAGACTCTCAAAGAGGGGCTGTCTGGGAGGAGAGCATTATTCTCACCCCGAAGGATTCAACGCTGTTGATGCTCTCAGCGTCAATTTCGAATCCGAATGAGATAGCTGAATGGCTGCTTGAAGTTCGAGGGAAGCCGTGTGAAGTCATTGTCGAAAAGGATCGGCCTGTAGAGTTGCGATATGGCTTTTTGCATCCACAATTAGGAGTTATCCCTCTTGAGGACGAGAAGGGTCGGCTCTTGAGGGAGGTTCGCGAGTTCTATAGCTCTGGTGAAAAACGTTCGGAGCGAGGAAGTAGAGGACGGTCTAGTGGTCATGGACGGTCACCAGGGAGGCGTTCCTCGAATGCTCGGAAGAAGGGAGGGCGAGGTCGTGGCCGGCGTTGATAATCGTTTTCACTTTTTTAGGGGATTTCCCGTTACTCAGATACTTTCTGAGCTACATGCAGATGATCTTTTGCCTGCAATTCTTTTCCGGTCCTCTCGGAAACAGTGTGATGAAGATATTGAACGATTGAATGGCTCAAAGGTTGGGCTGGTTGAGCGTGAAGCCCGGCTACGTATTGAGCAGAAGTGTAATGCCGTAATCGAAAAGTATGGAATAGAGCGAGAGATTATAGAAGAACATCCACACTACCCAGCGCTCCTCCGTACAGCTGCAGGAGCTCATCATGCTGGTCAACTGTTGCAGTGGCGTTTATTGCTTGAAGAGTTAATGTCTGGAGGGCTACTTCGTTTGATGGTTGCGACTGGAACCGTTGCAGCGGGTGTTGACTTTCCTGCTCGTTCAGTAATCGTAACGGCGCATAGTCGCCGGGGGAATGAGGGCTTTGTAGACTTTAGTCCATCTGAGTTTCAACAGATGGCGGGGCGGGCTGGTCGTCGAGGTAAGGATTCGGTAGGTGTGTGTTTAGTAGCGCCTGGTCAGTTTTCTGATGCACGAGTTATTCATGGATTAGCTCATCGTCCTCCAGATCCACTCCGCTCGGCATATTTTGCAGCCCCAGCGACTGTGCTGAATTTATTAAAATTTAGAAGTGTAGATGATTTGCGTTATACCGTTGAGAGGAGCTTAGCTGGATTTTACGACAGAAAAAGAGCGAAGGAGCTTCGTCGAGAGTCAGAGAGTATGCAGTCACAGCTGCAAGCAAATCCTCTCCCTGTTAAAGAACTGAAAAAAGTTGAAAAGAGGATTCGACGTACCGTTCGAGATGCGGAACGGTTGGAGTTATATCAAGAAATTCAGCTAGAGCTTTCCTTGAAAGGGCTTCGTGACCTCGGGCATCTTGATGAGCAGGGCTTGACTGAAAAAGGACTCTGGGCTGCCGAGTTGTGTACAAGTCTTGTTCTCCATCTTGCCGAGGCGATAGAGGAAGGACTTTTTTTCGAGAGAAGTGAGAACGAGCTAGCATGTCTTGTTGGTTCGATAGCTGGTGACGGTCATAGAAATTATTTCTCTTTGGCACCGAATCCGGTTCCGAAAGAGGCGTTTCAGTCTTTAGAGACCGTCGTCGAACGAGTGCAGCACGTTTACAATGGACCAACTACTGCTTCTGAGATTGAGGTGTTGCCTGATGGGGCGTTGACAGTACACACCTGGATGCATGCAGAGAACTGGTCGAGCTTTTCATCGCTCCTAAAGCTTGCAGGTGTTGCAGAAGGTGATGCGGCTCGTTTGATTACTCAGACCGCAGACCACCTCCACCAACTTTCGAGGCTGCGCGAGAGTCATCCCGACCTCGCGCGCACTGCGTATGAGGCAAGAGGAATTTTGCTTCGTCCGCCATTAAGTGATTCTTTGATAACTAGCTAATAATATTGATTTGTATATTCCTTCTGCTCACATAAACGCCCTTTTTTGGGTTCCAGTGTTTGCTTCACTTTATAGATGGGCTACTCTTACTTGGCATACCAAAGAGTCGCTTTTATTGCCTAAGTATTTGTGTGTTAGGACGAATGTAGATGTCTGATCAGTGTCATCTTGCTTGCAGTTTACTTGAACTTTCACCCGGTCAAGAAGGGGTGGTGGATACACTTGAAGTGGAACCAGAAGATAATGGAAGACTCTTACGGCTCGGATTAACACCGGGAAGAAGAATTACGCTGATGCGAAAAGGTCATGGGTGTATCATATCAACTGCTGGTGCAAGGATTGCGATCGACGAACGGTTGGCCGCAAAGATCTATATCGTGCGTGAAGAGGAGATACGCCAGTGAGCGCATTGCTTGATATTCTCCCTGATGATCCGCCTCATGTGTCTGCCCCACTGCGTCCGAAAACTGTAGTGTTGGCTGGGCAACCCAATGCTGGAAAGACATCACTTTTTAATCGCCTCACAGGGCTCAGGGGTCATACCGCAAACTTTCCAGGGACAACTGTCGAAGTCCGTCGGGCTCGATTGGAGCTCCTTTCTGGTCCTCTTGAATTAATAGATCTTCCAGGGCTCTACGGGCTAGAGGGAGAGAGTCTTGATCAAGTCGTAGCTCGTTCGGCTATTCTCGGAGAAAATCCCAGATTAGCGAAGCCTGATCTGATGGTGATTGTACTTGATGCCACTCGGTTGCCACATCACTTGCCCTTAGCTGGAGAGCTTCGTAATCAGGACATTCCTGTTGTTGTCGCGCTTAATATGATTGATGAGGCACGCCGTAAGCGAATTGAAATTAATCTTGATGTCTTATCAGAAGAGCTGGGAGTACAAGTGGTACCAGTTTCAGCGAGGCGCGGAACAGGAATTGATGCGCTCGTAGATGTTGTGGAGAGAGCTCTAGGAGAGGACAGCAAGTCGCTAGAGGGCGCCCCTCCTGCGCTCGCGCATTGTTCATCATGCACAGGGTGTCGTGTTACCGCTCGCTGTAGATGGGCTGATGCAGTTGTTGATAGAGCCGTCCCGAATCTTCATGCATCAGTCTCAAGACGTTCAGATGCGCTTGATAAGATAGTAACCGCCCCATTTCTTGGTCTCCCCATATTTTTTCTTGTCATGGCGGGTTTGTTTTTCTCGGTCTTTAGTCTCGCAGTGTATCCAATGGATTTGATAGATTCCATGATTGGACTACTTGTTGAGCAGGTACAGATTCAATTTCCTACAGGTCTTTTAGGCAGTTTCATTGCAGATGGAGTAATTGCTGGCATTGGGGGCGTAGTCATTTTTCTTCCGCAGATTTGTATGCTCTTTTTCGGAATCGCTCTTTTAGAAGATTCTGGCTATCTTTCTCGAGCAGTCGTTGTGATGGATAAGCTTATGCGGAGATTTGGGCTTCCAGGACAAGCGTTCGTTCCGATGTTGGCCGCCCATGCCTGCGCCGTTCCAGCGATTATGTCTACCCGCCTCATCGAGAATAAGCGAGACAGGTTGAGAACGATTCTGATTTTACCCCTGCTAACTTGCTCAGCTCGGTTGCCCGTATATCTGATGATTGCAACTCTGGTTTTTGCCGGTAATCCACTTGGAGGAGCGAGCGTGTTTGTCGGTGGATATGCTCTTGGTGCGCTGGCGGCAGTGAGTATGTCACTTCTCCTACAGTGCTCCATACTGCCCGGTAAGCCCACAGCTCTTGCCATTGAGTTGCCGCCATATCGGATGCCGAGCATGCGAGATGCCGCAAAGCTTGCATTTGACCGTGGGATGATTTTTTTACGACAAGCAGGAACGATTATTTTAACGATCTCTCTGGTGCTCTGGTGCCTTGCCAGCTTCCCACAACTTCCCGAAGATTATTCTGGTCCAAGGACTGAGCAAGCTGAGCTTGAGTATTCTTATGTAGGAAGAATAGGGAAGGGAATAGAGCCAGTGTTTGAACCACTTGGTTTTGATTGGAGAATCAGTGTTGGAGTTCTTACGTCCTTTGCTGCCCGTGAAGTTGTCGTATCTTCACTTGCCGTAATGAGTGGTATCGGTAATGAAGAGAGTGATGACTCTGAAGGATTGATTTCTTCACTGCGCTCCATGAAGAGGCAAGACGGGAGTCCCCTATTTAACCTGCCAACTGCTATTAGCCTCCTTGTCTTTTTTGTTTTAGCGATGCAGTGTTTGCCGACACAGGCGATGACGGCAAAGGAAACGAATTCATATCGCTGGCCAATTTTTCAGTTTGTCTACATGTCGCTTTTGGCTTACGGCGCTGCCTATGCCGCATTTCACATTACACGTTTTCTGGTAACGTAGTCTGCTTTTCACCGTATGCAAGGCTTCGTGAATCGAAACCATAGGCTCAAAAAGTCAGGTCTTAATCACACCTCAGTGGAAGATGTCATCAGTCTATTAAGTCTCTTTCAAATCGCCGTGCATTTTTTGCTCCCAAAGAGAAAGAAAGCCGTCCGGCACCGAAAAGGTCATGCTCTTCAGGGATTAAAAAATTCAAGAGCCTTGCAGAAAGAAGTGGGACTTGAAGAGTGCCTTCCCACTGAGAGAGAGTCCCGGGATTGTTAGGGTCATAGCCCTGCGGCGCTCCGAATTGTGCGCAATTACTCCCCGTGCATCCGAATTGAGCCGCCGGATAAATCTGCTTTAGTGTGCTGAAGAAATGTTGTTGGGCCTCTGCCTCAAGGAGTGATACAGAGGGAGATACACCATCTCCCTGAGCTCCGCAAAAGCCGGCAAGCTCTCTTATGCAGACCACATCGCTATTTTCACAAAGGGTTGCTGGTTGAGTGTGCAGCGGATTCTGGCAGGAGCCTTCTAGGGAGCCAACTGGCTGTAGGGGCTGACCCGGTACCATCTCCATTTCACACTCTGCAGTCGCATATTGATTAAAAATACTCTCACTGACTGCCGCTTTAATTCCCTGAACCGAGCTGCCGACGGAAAATGTTGGGGTCAGCTTTCCCGCCTCCATAAACGCGAGAGGATTCATCCCTGCATCTATCGCATTGGCTCTAACGGTCAGCCCCCATTCGTCTTCAGCACAACCGACCTCATGCTCAAAGTGAAGTTCTTGAAAAAAATTCTGAGAGGTTGTGTGTTCGTCGTACAAGACGGTGGCAACGGTGTACGGAATTCCCGAACGAGAGCATGAATACGCGGGAGTTGTAATCATGATCCGAGGATCGATTGTTGGGGCTAGGTGAAATGGTGGGCCGTAGCCGTAAGATGACTCAGAGTAGGAGTGATGC
Source organism: bacterium (assembly GCA_009926305.1). Taxonomy (NCBI): domain Bacteria; species bacterium. The sequence continues at coordinate 49,867 of RFPC01000002.1, read as the reverse complement.
GGATACTGGAGGACCTCTGCTGGAATGGGTGGTTCTGCATCATTGCAAGTGGCAGGCTCCCAAATCATTGAGGGGATATTTGAAAATTGGTGGGTTTGTAATTCGTAGTCAATTTCTTCAGGCCCAACGCTTACCGTGTAAAGCTGAACACTCTCTTCCGGCGGACCGCACTCCGTAAAGGCGAGTTCCAGATTTATCTCCTCAAGTGAACCTCCCTCTATCTCATGTATAGCGGTTCCAAGATTTTCAGAACATGCTTGGGTCATCATGCCAGAGATAGGGATTGAAGGTATCTCATACCAATCATCACAAAAAGTATTTGGAAGATACGTGCTGATGACTGAACATGGAGCCGAGGTAATGGTATCTTTTTCAGACGCAGAGAATCGGTGTTCAAGTGGATGTGCTGCTTCGCCAGCTGGAGTATCAGCTCCTGGCGGAGTGAATACGGACTGTTGGCCTGTTGAGTTGTTCGGCTGAGAAGCCTGATTGACCCATCGAACTTCTGGAGCCAATCTTCCATTCGGAACGGTACAACCGGATCTATTGTGATAATCGCTGGGGAGTATGCCACCAACACATTCTCGCCAGTTATTCCATCCTCCTGATATTCTTGGAAGGAACAGTTCGAGTCCGTCAAAACTCCATTGTAGGTCTCCGCCGGTGACACCCACGAGAGAGAAGTGTAGCGTGTAGGTCTCACCAAATCTCAATCTACGAAATCCAGCATAGGTTCCCGGTATCGATTCAGCGCATGTGGCGATATCAGTGGTGACGTAACTTGAGCTTCCTGGAGCATTAGGTGATGGGAGGTTTGGAACACGGGGGCAGAAACTGGCATCATCTCCGTAACCGTACGCCCTTGCACCGAGTGGCACTTGCCCTTGTAACCCAGGACCAGAGATGCGCATCTGTATCTGTCCACTTGAGCCAGTCTGAGAGTTCGCATCTGTTCCGTATACCACAAGGGAGACAAATCCGCGGTTGGGACGATATGCAGCGCTACTGGAGCAGTCGGCTGTACTGGGAGTGTGCGAACCAGCTCCATCAAAGTTTTCAGAGATTCGACATTCATCGAGACCAGAAGGAGCTCCGAGGGTAAACGATACCGTCCCGTTGCGTGCTCCATTCCACTGAAGAGAGGGGGAACCGTTCAGTGTATAGGGAATATTATTTGAATAATTGCCACCTCCGCCAATGTACGTAGCAGAAACTTGCGGGCGTCCTCCCGGAATTCTGGCTATGTTCAGGTGAGGGGAGATGGACTGAAAAATTCGCGGTCTGATTCCTTCGGCTGGAAAACGAAGTTGAGCAAATCGGCGGAGGTTGGAGGCGTACTCAAAGCTTCGTGTTCCCAAGGAATACGCTTGATAGTTTCCGACTTCAAATTGGGGACGAAGCAAATGGTACTCTGTTCCGTAGTACTGGTATTGGTATCCATAATATTCGGACATGGAGGGAACAAATGCTGTCCAGTTGAAATATGGTGGTGATGGTTCTGAAGTACTGAAGGTTGTACAACCACCTTCGGTTGTCCATGTACATCGGTTCGCGGATTCAACCCCTTCGCGTAGCGCGGTATACCCATGAAAAGCGGTATTTGCATCATAGGCACCAATCATGAGAACAAGGAGGATTGGTAGACTGAGTGCAACCTCAAGCAGTGAATAGCCGTGGATCGTGGTATGTACCTTATTTCGCATGTGGTTTGCCTCCACAAAGCTGGTTTTTATCTCGATTGGTGTTTCTCGAACGGAAGGGCAGCCCCCTTGTGGGGGACTCGTTCTCGATAAACAACATATCGCTCTCAGTAAAAAGAAGTTTCCAAAAATCTGAGGGGAAAATTGCCGTAAACAAACGTAGTTTGAAAATAAGAACTTTTTCACCTCTCCAGCGAAACCTGTCTGGCAGAACTGGCTCCAAATGTGAGATGAATGTCTTAAGTTTCTAGCAATACAAGGGAGTTTTTATGAAAATCCTAGTGCCGGTGAAGCGAGTTCCGGACTACGAAGCAAAAATCAAGGTAAATAGCGAGCAAGACGGTATAGTTACGGACGGCATTAAGTGGATTGTTAATCCATTTGACGAGATCGCCGTGGAAGAAGCGATTAAGCTTCGGGATTCTGGTGCGGCCGAAGAGGTCATAGTCGTCGGAATTGGACCAGAGGACTCCGCTACTCAATTGCGTTATGCCATGGCTATGGGAGCCGATAGGGGTGTTCTCGTGAAGCACGATGGATTTGTCGACTCTTCTCTTGCCTCTCTGGTTCTGGCAGAGGTCTATAAAAGAGGGGAATACGGCCTCATCATTATGGGGAAGCAGTCCATTGACTCAGACGCCAATCAGACTGCTCAACTCTTGGCTGAACGGCTAGAACTCCCGCAGGCCTGCTTTGCCTCAAAGGTGGAGATCGGTGAGGGGACGGTAGCGGTTACCCGTGAAGTAGACGGTGGATTAGAGACCATTAAAGTTTCTACCCCTTGCGTTATAAGTACCGATCTCAGACTCAATGAACCTCGGTATGCATCCCTCCCTGGCATTATGAAAGCAAAGAAGAAACCGCTGGATGAGTTTACCTTTGCCGACTTAGGAGTAGATGAGCAGATTCAGGTCAAAGTTTTGCGGATGTCTCCACCTCCAGCACGTTCTGCGGGTAAAAAAGTAGAAGATGTTGCTGCACTGGTATCAGCACTACAAAACGAAGCGAAAGTAATTTAGTCGAAAGGATAGAAAAAAAGGTTGCGATAATGAGTGGATCAGTTCTTGTTTTTGTTGAGCAAGTTGAAGGAGTAGTACAGAAGTCTGGGCTTGTAGCGCTTCAGGCTGCTCATGAGTTGAAAGAGCGGTGGGGACTTTCTTCTGTTTCTACCGTCACCCTCGGGAAGGGTGCGCAGCAAGCTGCGCAGTCTCTGTTGCAATATTCAACTACCAATGCATATTTCTCGGAGGATGGCAGCCTCGAAAGCTATCAGGCGGTTACGTATAAAGCAGCTTTTGTTGATGCGTTTGAGAAAGCGAGTGCGGTGGTAGGAGTTGCAGCAGCAACTTCAACGGGAAAAGACTTTATGCCCCGTGTCGGAGCTCAAATATCGGCGGGTCAAGCTTCTGATATCATCCGAGTAAATGAAGATGGTTCCCTTAAACGTCCAATGTATGCCGGTGATGTGCTGGCAGACGTTGAGATTCTCTCTGAAAAGAAGTTAGTAACCGTTCGAGTTTCCGCATTCGCTCCTTTAGAGCCCTCTGGAAGTTCAGACGGCAGTGTTGTTGATCTCGAGTTCTCTCAGAGTGAGGCTGCAGCGGGAGAGGTCATCAACTTTGAAGTCTCAGGTGGAGATCGCCCAGAACTTACAGAAGCTGATGTTGTTGTGAGTGGTGGACGAGCGATGCAATCATCAGAGAATTTTGAGAAGTATATTTATCCCTTGGCCGATGCTCTTGGGGCAGCGGTTGGAGCTTCTCGAGCTGCGGTAGATTCTGGTTATGCGCCCAATGACTGGCAAGTTGGACAAACTGGAAAGATAGTTGCTCCTAACCTCTATATTGCAATCGGAATATCTGGAGCTATTCAGCACCTGGCGGGGATGAAAGATTCCAAGACTATTGTAGCGATCAATAAAGATGCCGAAGCCCCAATCTTTGAAGTAGCTGACTTTGGTCTTGTCGCTGACCTTTATGAAGTGGTTCCTGATCTGACTGAGAAAATTAAAGGTGTAAAAGCTGGGTAGAAAGTGGCGAGAAGAGGTTCAATATGCCTTCAAATGAAAAATGGCGTAAGCAGCAATACTCACAAGTCGTTGTCGTAGCTCTCAGTTTGCTGCTGCTAGCGTGTGGTGTGTATTGGTATGCTGGCTATCGTGAGAAATCCAGCTTACTGCCCGTTACCTTCAGCTCCGAAACTAGTGAATCAGAGAGATATTATCTCGAAATTGCAAATACGCCATCACAAAGAGAAAAAGGATTAATGTTTCGTAAGAGTCTAGAAGAGAAAAGGGGAATGATTTTTCTCTTTCCTTCTGCTCGGCAAAATTCTTTCTGGATGAAGAATACATATATTCCTCTCGACATGATATTCGTATCAGCAGATTGGGAGGTCCTCGGTGTTGTTGAAAATGCTACCCCTTTTTCCGAAGAGCAACGTAGTGTTCCTGGAATGAGCCAGTATGTTATCGAGGTTCTAGGAGGTGAGGCTAAAAAACTCCAGATTAAAAAAGGCACCAAGGTAAAACTGTATGGAGAAATACCGCCGGCTGTCTGAAAGCTGCTTGGTGTCGGATAAGGCCGCTCCTAATCAAGGCCGAAGTTAGGAATGGACTCTTGAATAAATGAGAGGTGGGGCGCATAGGTGACAGAGGCATACACATTAGTGTTGTCCGTGTCACAAAGCTGGCTATTTGGGTTTGTGAAGAGAAGATAACTCGAGACCCCTGCAATTCGCCATTCTCCACTATTCATCTGAACAAGTAGGGGGCCCCCAGAGTCTCCTGTGCAGATTCCGCCTGTCTTTCCGGTAGAATTCGCTACGACGGATGCACCGAATTGATCAACGACTCTAATATCAGTTGCTCGGAGCTCGCCATCAATGCCAGTTGGAGGAACACCAGGAGTAGTATTGCCATATCCTGCCGTGATATATCGATTTGGAACTGCGATTGCTTGCTGAAGACTGAGGGGCTTCATCGAAGGAATAGAAGTTGATGAGGAGAAATGAATAATACCGATGTCGCCGAGCGAAGATACACTCCCTGGCACATGGTCAGGATGGGCAGAGAATTCAGATGACAGATGAATCTCATTGCCAACAGTTGCCTTTACTGATGTTACCGATGTGGACAATGATGGACTCAAGCAATGTGCAGCTGAGAGTATTATCAGTGGAGAGCTCTGTATAATAGTTCCCGAACATATCCCCTCAATGCTGGAGTTGTTCAGGAGTTCCAAGGGAACGATAGGAGACACGTGCTTATCACAGATCTGTCCGTTTATGATTCTCTGGGATGAGCTTTCGGTAGATTCTTCGACCACACTACATGCTGTTTCAATATCTCCTCTGAGACAACGACGTATCCCTCGAATACGAATCGTGAGTTTTTCCTGTAAGGCTGTGGTTGAGGCAGTCTTTCTTCTCTGTCTCAGGGCTCTTATACGCTCACGTGCTTTTTTCCGACGTAACCTTTCGTAGCTAACCTCATCTTTAGAGCGATAAATCCGACGCTTGCTCGGTTCACAGAAAAACCTCCTAACGCTATCGATAGGAGCTAGTGACTCTGCCATGACTCGTTGCGGAGCAAGGGATGAGTAGAGAGCTGCTAATATTATGAGGATTCCGAAGGGTACGCTGTAGAGACGAAGCAGTCGGAAACAAGAACTCTTGGACATATCCTAATTGTATACGCTGAGGGAGAAGAAGTGCCAACTCGTTTTTTAACTGCTCTTCAGCTCAATCAATATCGAGCCAGACTCGACTTGGTCGCCTGCCTTTACATGAATCTTTTCTACAACTCCATTACTACTCGCTGCTACCGCATTCTCCATCTTCATTGCCTCAAGTACGAGCACTTCTTGACCTGCATCGATTGAATCACCCTCTTTGACCGCAACCGAAACGACAAGGCCTGGCATTGGTGCGTTTATATGCATCGGATTATGAGATTGTGCTGATGCTAGCTGAGCAGGTGCTCCACTTGAGGAGCGTTTTGCTCCAGTTGCCGGAGATAAGCCGTCCCCAGTGACTCTTACACCTCCAAGAGACTCGGCATGAATGGCAACTCCATACTCTGTTCCTCCAATAGAAAAGTAGATGGCCTCTGCATCTCTTCTGAGGTAAGTGACTTCATGCGTATTTCCATTTACGGTGACATGATACTTTTTCGGCACTACTTATATCTCCCGATAGATTCAATTCTTCCACATATCGCCCATTCACTTTCGGTATCCGCAGATTCTTGCAGAGAAAGGCGAACAGCGATAGCAGCAAGCTCTTCTTCTGAGATGGATTGAGGCGAGGCTTTTTTGTCGACCACGAAGCGGATGCCTTCAATACGTGGCTCTTCGCAGCTTGTTGGTGGCGTTGATTTTTCAACTGGGGAAGTTTTCATCTTCACTCTCACTTCGGTTACTACAACGGAATATTTCCATGCTTTCGCGTTGGGACTGAAGCTCGCTTGTTCCGTAGGATCTGGAAGGCTCTTCCAAGTTCTTCACGAGTACGTGCGGGCTCAATTACTCTATCGATGAAACCAAGCTCTGCTGCTTTCCATGGATTAAGAAATGTTTCTGAATATTCAGCTACCAGGCCAGCTTTCCTTTCTTCATATTCTTTATCGGATAATCCACTAAGCTCCTGGCGAAAAATTATCTCAACAGCTCCTTGAGCCCCCATTACGGCCACCTCGGCTGTAGGGAAGGCGAAATTAAAATCAGCATGGAGGTGTTTTGAACTCATTACATCATAGGCACCGCCGTACGCCTTTCGGGTAATCAAAGTCACTTTTGGAACTGTAGCTTCAGCAAAGGCATAAAGAAGCTTTGCTCCATGTTTTATTATTCCTCCATATTCCTGGGCAACGCCTGGAAGAAAGCCTGGAACGTCAACTAAGGTCAGTAGAGGGATATGAAACGCATCACAGAAGCGCACAAATCGGGCTGCCTTCGCGCTTGCCTGTATATCAAGACACCCTGCGAGAACAGCCGGTTGATTGGCCACTACACCAATTGAATACCCGTCTATTCTAACAAACCCAGTGACAATATTAGCAGCGTGCAAAGGTTGAGTTTCAAAAAAGACTCCATTGTCGGACACCGCATGAATAACTTCTCGCATGTCGTAAGGCTTATTTGAATCCTCTGGAACGATCTGATTTAACCGTGTCTCGGCGCGAATAAGAGGATCATCACAGGGCACTCTCGGCGCTGTATCAATGTTATTTTGCGGCAGATAAGAAAAAAGCTCAGTAACCATCGCCAAGCATTCTTGTTCGTCCGGAGCGGTAAAATGCGCAACACCACTTTTCTCAGCGTGTGTATTTGCTCCTCCAAGAGCTTCTTTCGTAACCTGTTCATGCGTCACGGTTTTGATAACCTCTGGACCAGTAATGAACATGTGGCTCGTGTTTTCGACCATGAAAATAAAGTCGGTGATTGCGGGAGAATATACGGCACCACCAGCGCAGGGACCCATGATCACAGAAATTTGGGGGATTACTCCCGAACAGCGAACGTTTCGGTAAAAAATATCAGCGTATCCAGCGAGACTCTCGACCCCTTCTTGAATTCGAGCTCCGCCAGAGTCGCTCAATCCAATGATCGGACACCCATTTTCGACAGCAAGATCCATTACTTTACAAATCTTTTTTGCATGTGCTCCAGCGAGTGAGCCACCGAATACAGTGAAATCCTGGGCATAAAGAAATACATTCCTTCCGTTGATTTTACCCGAACCCGTAATTACGCCGTCACCGAGCACTTTCTTTTTGTCTAAGCCAAACGCGCCACACCGATGAGTGACGAATTGATCTAATTCTTGAAAGGAACCAGGATCAAGAAGCGCATCTATGCGCTCTCGCGCAGTCAGCTTTCCTGCCTGATGTTGGCGCTCTATCCGTTGCGTGCCACCAGCCTGAAGTGCCTCGGCCTCCTTTCTGCGAAGCTCCTGAAGGGAGATGGATTCTGTTTCTCTCGTCATTCTACACGTTCCTACTTGATGTTAGCCGAGCCCACACTCTGGCACCGTACCCGAGCGGATTTGAGTTTAAAACGAAAACTCCTCTCTTTCACCAGGGAAACAGTTAGAGTACAAGATAGAGACTCATTCCGCTGGTAGAAATCATAACCCCGTCTCGCCTCTGTTGCTAGGACCCTCTTGAAACAGGACCCTCTTGCAACAGGACCCTTTTTGTAACTCAAATAGGGCTGCCGGGATCGGTCGTATGGTGCTTCCATCAGAGAACGGCTACAAATTTCCTTAAAACCGAGGTATACCATAGGAACTGGAGCGAAGAAGTGAAAGAGCGAAAGAAGAAGTTCCTTACTCAGTCAGGCCTAGAAATTCCCGCTCATTTTGGCGAGGATTCACAGAAAGCTGGTGAATATCCGTTCACTCGTGGCATACACGACACCATGTACAGGAGTCGGTTGTGGACTATGCGGCAATATGCCGGATTCGGAACCGCTCGTGAGACTAATGAGCGGTATCGTCTACTCCTGAAGAGAGGTTCATCAGGTCTGAGCGTTGCTTTTGATCTTCCTACTCAGATGGGAAGAGACCCCGATCACCCTCTCTCCTTGGGGGAGGTCGGAAAGGTTGGCGTCTCGATTTCGACGCTAGAAGATATGCGTGAGCTTTTCGACCAGATTCCCCTGAAAGATGTCTCGGTCTCAATGACGATAAACTCGACGGCAGCTATTTTACTGGCATTTCTGATTGTGGTTGCAGAAGAGCAGGGCGTTACGTCAGGAGAGCTAAGGGGGACAACCCAGAATGACATTCTCAAAGAGTATATAGCGCGCGGAACTTATATATATCCTCCAGAGGGAGCTCTTCGCATCACTACTGATATGTTCGGATATTGTGCGTCGCACTTACCTCAATGGAATACCATTAGCATCTCAGGCTATCATATTAGAGAAGCTGGAAGCACCGCGATACAAGAACTCGCCTTCACCTTTGCCAATGGAATTGCGTATGTCGAATCAGCCTTGAATGCCGGTCTAAAGGTGGATGATTTTGCCCAACGGTTGGCGTTTTTCTTTAATTGTCACAATGATTTCCTTGAGGAAATTGCAAAATTTCGGGCTGCCCGACGAATTTGGGCGAGGCTGATGAAAGAGCGTTTCGGTGCAAAGAATAGCCGTTCATTGATGCTCAGATTCCATACACAGACAGCGGGGAGTAGCCTTACTGCCCAACAACCGATGAATAATGTCGTTCGAACCACAATTCAGGCGATGGCTGCTGTTCTTGGTGGCACTCAGTCTCTTCATACGAATAGCTACGATGAGGCGCTGGGACTGCCAACGGAGGAAAGTGCCACCCTTGCGCTGAGAACTCAGCAGATAATAGCAGAGGAGTCAGGGATTCCGTCTTTTATCGATCCATTCGGAGGCTCGTTCGCGGTCGAGGAGCTTACTGGACAAATTGAGAGTGCCGTGAACGAGGAGTTAGAGCGCATTGAATCACTCGGGGGTATGGTAAAGGCGATTCTTGATGGTTATCCACAGGAAGCCATCGAGAAAGCGGCTTATCAGTATCAACGTGAGATAGAGGATAAGGACCGCATTATCGTTGGTGTAAATGGGTATATCGAGGAAAAAGAAGAATCGACCACGCCTATTCTGAAAGTAGATTCTTCGCTAGAGACTCGACAGAGAGAAAAGCTAAAAACAACGAAAGACAAAAGAGATACAGATTCTGTGAAGGCCTCGCTTGAGGAATTACGAGGAGTGGCAAAAAGTGGATCAAATGTAATGCCAGCCCTGATTAAAGCGGCAAGGGTGGGTTCAACTCTTGGTGAAATGAGCGATGTTTTTCGTGAAGTCTATGGAGTCTATGCAGGCTAAATAACAGCACAAAGCGAACGGAGGAAGAGATGGAGGGCTCTGAAGCAATGCGTCAGTTTGAGGTAAAAGAACCTGGATCACACTTCGATCATCTTATTCGCCAGACGCGTCTTCATCATCAACAAATTAGTATGATGATTGATACGAAGGCCAATATGCTGATAACTATTAGCTCTCTGATTATTACTCTGAGCGCACCACTGCTTCTAAAGCCAGAGCTTGAGATGATAGCCATTTCTCTTATTATCTCTGGAGTGTTTACCGTTTTGTTCGCGGTTTACGCTGTAATGCCCAAAAAATTTGGTAAGACGACGACACGTCTCAGTCATGAAGTGCCGTTTGATGCTATGCGCTCTTTGTTTTTTGGAAACTTTATAAACATACCGTATGAAGAGTTTGAAAGAGCGTGGGAAGGAGTTCTGAAAGACCACGCGCTTGCTTATCGCGTGCAGGTAAGAGAGATCTACGATTTAGGTCAATATTTGGCAAAGGAAAAGTTGCGCTATGTACGGTTGGCATATCTTTCATTCCTGTGCGGTATTCTTTCTGCGGTTGCCTCAGTTGTGTATCTATTTCTTATACCTGCTTTGACGATATAGTTTTTAAAGTCGTAGGCTCACCCTGTCCTTGTCATTCCTTTGCTCGGAGCTCTCAGAACATACAAGTAGCAGCCCATTACCAGGGGACCCCAGATTGCACTTATGGTCGGGAGACTCGGTATATATCCAAAGGTGAGAGCGGTCATCAAATAAAGAAGGAGGACAGTCTCAGCTCTTGGCTGACCCTTTGCCATGGCCTTGGACCAGAGATAGATGAGGGCTGGATATAACAAAACAAAGTAGTGGGGCCAAGCTACTGGCGAGCATAAAATACAAGCAGTAAGAATAAATAAGGCACTTCTCGTCAGATTACGTTGTTGCTGGTCGTTGAAATACTCATATGCAATAAGAATTAATAAAAGACCTCCAGAGAGCCCGCCGACCAGGGGAAGAATGGTTTCAGAAATATCTGATGGTGCATCAAAGTTGAAGGCGAACTTCCAATAGAGAAAAAAGAACAAAAAAGAAAGAGAGACACCTTGAGAAATCTCGAAATGGAGTGACCGTATATAGGGAAGCACATTACTAATATAAGTCACGTGCAAGCACTCTTGAGAAAACAATTCCGCTGTTAGAGGCAAAAGTAAAAATCCGAGAGTAAAAACAAAGAGGGCGCGAACATTGAATGGTTTATTCTTATATGTTGTACCTAAGGCAATCAGTATCAGTGGTAATGTAAATAACTTTATTGATGCACATACCCCAAGAAGCCAGCTTCCCAGTTGAGGGCGTCTTTGGATGAGAGATAATGCCCACATTATAATTCCAGCAATGAGAAGCTGCGTTTGACCGTGCCGGATATGGAAAAGAAAGGGATAGGAAAATATGATGCCAATTGCTCCTACCATAACTGACTTACAGCGCATGTCTAAGGTCTTAGCGAAAGTAGAGGCGCCTAAGATAAAAAACGATACTTGAAAAAGATTCCATAGCCAGAAGGCAAGGAGCGGGCTCAACAGCGTGAAAGGAACTGTTAAGAGGATAAGTGCGGGTGGATTTGTCGCATGGGTATTTGAATCTGTGGCGGCTATGTCGAGTTCATTCAGTGTTGGCTGAAGTGAATCTTTATAGGGATTTTCACCGCGTGACAGCCGAATGGCACTGGCATAATAGTGCTCAAAGTCACCATCGAATCGACCAGCAGAGAACTCCTTAATTGCCAGAAGCGAATATCCCCCATTGAATAGAACATATACGCATCCGAGCAGAGCAATTATTATTAGGAGTATTCTCTTTTTAGCCATCTCGATTGTGTAGTCTCAGGACATGAATATTGGACGATCTCATTGGTAGTGTAATTCTTATTGCTAGTGTAATTGAGGTATCAGGGAGTGGAAAGGGGGCTATTGCTAGAGAGAGAGAAGATCTCTGAGAAAAGCTTCCTTCTCTCGATTATTCAAAGCATACCATTCTTGATCAGTCACATGTCGCACCTCGTACCCTGCTCGTTTCATAATGGTATCCTGAAGTATATCATTACCCTTTGGAGTCCCGTCTGATAGATGGTGATAGCGTACGCCATCTGTCTCCAATATAATTTTCCGATTGTCAGCGAAGATAACAAAATCTGGACAGAGTCCTTCTATGATCGTTTCAGTGTAAAGCTTGATTGCCGGCTCAAAGTTTTTTAAGTGACTCAGTACTTCTCGTTCAAAACCATTCTTTTTGTGCGCTCGAATCTCCTGTTCAGCTAATTCTTGAATGGGCTTAGCATAGCTTCCAGGTGACGATAGTCCCAAGGCAACTTTTGCATGATACATTTGTCGCTGTTCTTGTGGTCCTGATGCTTCAGTTTCGAAGATTGAGGAAATAGTGTTGACAATTTCTTTTGCATTATCCTTTTCTAATAATGCATAGCTCCAAGCTAAGGTGGCAAGATCTTGTGGAGAACATATTTTGGACTGGAGCTCACCTATTCGTTCTTCTATGGCTGTAAGCAGGGGTTGATGGGGTATGTTGAGACGAGCAAAGGACCAAGTCGTTATCGCTCGTTCATGCCACGTAAGAGAATCAATCTCGAGAGCTATCCTATCTCCCAGCTGGTTCTGTAATGTTTCTTCCCGCGCATTAAAATATGCAAGATAGTGAAGTGCGTCTATACATTCGGAGCAAGACCATCCATCAAGCCGATTCGATATTTCCGGTATGAGCCCTTCTATAAATCCATCATGCGCTAAGCCAGCACGAAGTTGGTGAGTCATGAATTCAAATATTTGCTTGCTCTTGAGTTCTTCTGGTTGATGTTGGAGTCTCCGAGTTACTTCTTCAAGGATATCTTGACTAAACTCAGAGCCAGAGATTTTACTCGCACCGTGAAGAATGCCGAGTTCGAAGGAGGTAAACTTCGTAATTCTCTCGAGACATTTTTCTTCAAGGGCTGTTACTTGAGTATCGAGCAGTAATTTAGAGGCATAAAGTAATCCACGAGCCAAATCAGTATCGGTCAGGCTATCAGAATCTCTCTCTAATCGTTCAAAAGCGGGCAGAGCAAAATGCATTTGGAAACGCTCTTCTACATTGAGTGAGCATAAGCTTCCAAGACAATGAACCAGCGTCGGTAAGTCAAAGTTTTCAACTTCGCCGCCAGCTCTTCCGACTAATGAGGTAACTAAGGGTCCAGAACGTTGCCCTAATCCGATAAGCCCAAATAAGGTCTCTGATATGTTCCTTGCCTCGAAGGAGTCGAGTTGACGTCGAGCAATACTGGTAAGGGAACGCAGTCGTTCCTTATTTGGATTTACATGGAATAATCGCTCCACATCTGGGGTTTTGCGAGCTAGATTTCCCAACGCATAGAACACCTGAGCGAGGTTTTGGGGGCTAAGGGAGCTGGCATGACTCTTTTCGGTATAGGCTAGAAGATCCTTCGCGATTTCACCGTCACACTGTTCAGAGAAGATTATTGACCTGAGCCGTGCGCCCGTTGTTACTGGATGTTCGTGTGGAGCCGTACCCATCTCGCTATATCCGATCAGTCATCGAGGAGCAGAGTCCGTACCAGTCCCGCTACACCGTCTAAGGAGTTTCCTTCAATGTCTGAACGGTGAATCATTTTGGAGCAAGATGTTCCATGAAAGAGCGCGATTGAGGGGGATGATGGAGGATAGTCCACTATCAGGGACCTTACTTTTTCTGTAGCCGCTTTGTCTTGTCCTGCAAAAACTGTCAGGAGGTGATTAGGTGGTTTAATGCCCTCGGAAGATAATGCAGCAAGAACACCTGGCCGAGCGATTCCTGCCGCACAACCACAAACGGAATTAACGACTATCAGTGTTTTCTCTTCTTCACCGACCTGACGAAAGTGATCATTAACGTCCTGTTCAGTTCTCAATTCTCGAAAACCATTGGCGGTCAGCTCTTTACGAAATGGTTCAACGATCTCTTCTGGATACATAGTAGGGAATTCCTCACATTCGTGTTTTTGAGGACTGAGATGAGCCCTCTCTAAAAGCCTTAAATAGAAAGCTGTTTTATAGACCATAGGAAACTACGGCTCATGATGCAATCCGCTATCTGTTTTGCTACCAGGTCTGCAACAGGACTGGCAGAAATCGTGGTATTTAACTCTAGATTTCAAGTGCCTGTATTAGAGCTTCGGCTATTCCAGGGGCACTAACGATGAGGTTCGTTCCATCGATATCAGTCGGAGTAAGGTTTTCTGGGTCCTCCCAGGCGGGAAATTGGGCGTAGGGGTCGGAAAATCTTGAAATAACCGCTCCTGCCTCTTCGGCAATCATGAGTCCAGCAGCTACATCCCATGGCTTTACATCTTCATAGTAGCCATCAAGTCGCCCACACGCTGTAAAGCAAATATCAACAGAGCAGGCACCTAAACGTCTCACATCGCGGAAACGAGTAAGGGCACTCTCTAGTCGGTGTATAATCCCCTGAATATTAGAGCGTTGATACGGAAATCCAGTGGCAATTAGCGCTTCTTCAGGTTTTGTAACACCAGAAACGTGAATCGGCGAACCATTTAAGAACGCACCCTCCCCACGGGAGGCTGAAAATAGCTCCTCAAGAAAAGGACAGTAGACCACTCCTACCTGCCGAATACCATCGATGGCAAATCCAATCGACACTCCTACGCAGTGGTGTCCATGAGCGAAGTTTGTAGTGCCATCAATCGGGTCAATTATCCAGAGTGGACCTTGCGCCAGTCTCTTCAGATTCGGAAGCGGCGCTTCCTCTGATAGAATAAGGTGATCGGGAAACGACTCGCGTATCGTCTCCACTATGATAGTTTCGCATGCAAGGTCTGCCTCAGTCACCAGATCTCTACTCCCTTTCATTTCAATTGAAAAGGAGCCCTGTTCGCGTATTCTACGAGCTTCTAGACCCGCTTTTTTTGCAGCAGATTTTGCAACAGCAAGGGCAGTTCCGATAAGATGTGAGTCAACCATGCAGACGATAACAACACATTCTCATGCAAAATTGAACTTACGACTCAAAATAATTGGTCGGAGAACGGACGGCTACCATGAGCTGTCTATGCTGAATGTACTCATAGGACTCCATGACACTCTCCAGATCAGGCTTGAAGGGGGGGACGGTTCCGTACTCTTTTCCATGAAAGGAAGAGGCTCCTCTGAAATACCGAATGATAAAGGAAATCTTTGTGTCCAAGCAGCTATTCGACTCATTGAAAGAACGCAAAGAAATGACGTCAATATTCTGATAGAACTCGATAAAAGAATCCCTGCCGGAGGGGGCTTTGGAGGAGGAAGTAGTAATGCGGCTGCAGTTTTATCTGCTGTGCATGAAGCTTTAGGTCAGCCACTTGATGAAGTTGAACTGGCTAAGCTCGCACTTTCCATCGGAGCTGACGTTCCCTATTTTCTCCGAGGGGCCTCTCAAGTCTGTGTCGGGGGTATAGGCGAGCAATTACATATTGACCGTTCGAGTTCCCTTCGCTCAACACCAGTATTTCTGATCCTTGGACTGCCGCATCTCGGTACCCCTGTCGTGTTTCAGGAAGCTGGATATTCTACGCGAATGGAGAATTCAGTTAAAAAGCCCACGAATAGTTTCCCAGAAGAATATGGACTGCTTCTTTCCTTAATTCAAAACGATCTAGAGATAGCAGCGTCATCGCTTTGTGGTTTGCTGAAGGAAACCCTGGCGGCGCTGAGAGCTCTTAACTGCGGAAGGGTTGGAATGACGGGAAGTGGTTCTGGGGTTTTTATACTTCCCAAAGATCAGACTGGATTTCACATCGAAGATGTTGAAAAATTGGAGGAGTACTGTCTGAGTCATGCTCTTGAGCTCGTAAAGAGTTCTATTATTTAGCCTATCTCGAGAAGAACGGATGGTTCAAAGGTCATGAAAGCCAGAGTGCTCATAGTCCTAAGAGAAAGATTTTCTTGGGGATAGAAACTAAGAAAATCTCTTAAAAATGAGTTGTTTGCTTATTCAATGAACCAGTTGAGACACCTCAACGAAGAAGACAACATAATAAACAAGTATGAGCAGTAACATTGAGCAATCGCGAGCTTGGTGCCAGCAGCTGAGTGCTGAAGGCGAATTGCCGAGACATTTTCGAGAATCCTTTCAGACCTCTAATGGCTCTGATCGAGGGCTTGGTATCGGTCGACGCCCAAACTTTGCGACTGAACTCACGGTGCATTTGGGTGACGCTGAACCTGCCGAGTTACATAATGAGGTCTTTCAATGGGTGCTGAGAAAATTAGGCAACCAGGAAGCAGGTATAACTCTCGAGAATTTCATTACAGGACACACCATAGATTCTGCCTATCTCGATACTTCATTGGAGACTCGCTCTTTTGCCTTGCATGCTGCAGGGCCTACACCGACTCACTGGGCAATGAGGCTTATTCAGCGTGATCTTCACTTCAACCCGCGATTTTGGGAGACGAGTGTAGGGATATCTCAGGTTGGTGAAAAGGACTTTAAGGTTAAGTTGCTTAATGAACAGATGGTTTCGCCTGATTTCCATGGGGCGATACACCCGACACCATTGAGTACCCCCGGAATTGTTCAGCGGATCATCAGCGATACCAGATGGAGAGTCTCTTCTGGCAGTGCACCAGTAAGTTATCTTCCTCAACGAATCGACGGCAGAAATGCCGATACGTTTTTGAAAGCAATGAGTGATCCTGATCGAAAGCTGCTCGCGGTGGCCGTTGCAAAAATACATGGTCCTGCAGGTGATAGCGCATATCCGATTGATATGCGAGCAATGGCGAGGTCGCTGGGAGGAGTTGCAGTTGTCTATGGACTAGAGGACTCGAGGCAGATTCAAGATGTATTAGGCTACCTTCCCAATCATAGTTTGACGTCGGAAGACATTCCATTTCAGGGCTTTGCTCAACTGTATTATCCGCAGCGGTCCGCAGACTCAGAGATGAGAAAATTTCGAATATCAACGAATGAGCTAGTGCATCAACCATTTGTAGGTTCTGATATCCATCTTTCGGCCCTGCGGTGTTCAATCAATGGAATGGCTTTTCAAGACAATTCACCTCTGTCCGTTGCAACTATTCAGGATATTGATTTACTCGAAAATACTAGAAAATCCGAGGAAAATATAAAGCTCATCAATCGACAAACAAAAGAGCTTCGAGAGTTGAGTGTCGAGCAAAGGGATTCCGAGCGGTATGAGGCACTGCTGAAGCAAACAAATGCGACTCTCTCGGAGCTCCAAGCTGAAAATATGGCGCAGAGGGAAGAGTTAAACAGACTTCGCAGCGCTAATGCTAGTTTAGAGGAGGAGCTGAACATCTATGACAGTGTTACTAAGCAAGAGAAGGCTGAACTCATAGCGAAGCATGAGACAGAGTTAGAAACGACGACCCGAGAATTGGTACATCATAGAAATCAATTCGAGATTAAAGCACAAGAAGAGCAAGAGCGAGTAACGGTCCTTTTAAAAATTCTTGAACCGTTAAAAGAGCAGATGAATTTACTTCAGATTCTCGACTACCTGGAAGCGAGCTATTCTGAGAATATGGTGATTCATCCGGATGCGTACGCCGGTGCTGAAGAGATGGTTGAAAAAGGATGCCTTTCTAAGAAAGGAGCTCAGAAGAGAGCAAATCAACTCCTTGAAGCTATGGCGACAAGACTCTTCGAAATGAAGTTTGAAGAGGGAAATTTTGAGCCAAAGCGATACAAAGCTGAAACTGGCTTCGAGGTGAACATGACCGAGTCGAAAGAGACCAAGGCCCGAGGTGAGCTGATGAACCATCGAGTTGTAAGCTATCAGGGAGAACCAATATGTGCGGAAGCTCATGTGAAGTTTGGAAATCAGCCAGGGAATCAGATTCGAGTCCACTTTTTCTTCGACGAGAGGATCGGAAAAGTCGTCATTGCAAAAATTGCCGATCATCTCCCTATATATTCATCGAACAGTGCAGGAAAACGTCGTTAGCCAGGAATGCACCTGTCGAACCGTAACCACTTTTCTTGTTATGGTATTCAAGATGAATTCAGGAGTCAGCTTGAATGATTCCTCCTCAAGATAACCTACTGAAAAAAGTGAATAATAGCCGACAGTACCTAGAACCGCTATCCCATCTTGTTATGTGTATTCTCAAAAATGTGGGAGAAAAAACCGAGAGGTTGCAGAATTAGATCGAATGGTACAAGAATACTGTCTCAGGTTGGCCGGTCGCCAAGTGGTAAGGCCCCGGATTTTGGTTCCGGTATCCGTAGGTTCGAATCCTACCCGGCCAGCCATACCTCTTTTTAGGTGCGCGTCTTTTGTAGGTGTTGGACCTGCTCGGTAGTGCACTCATACCTACTTAGCACCGTTTGTCTTTGTCTTTCGTTCGAAGAAGAGCACCTAAAACAAAAAATGTCATGTTGCTTGTCATTTACTTCTTATTTTGTGCTAAGGTCTCGGCAACACTTCAGTCTTCGCTCAGGAGATAATCCGGAGGAAGAAGGAAAGCACGTTGGACGAGGGAATACAGCTTTCCTAGGGAATGCAGCCTTTCTTCTGGCTTCGGTGTTCTTTTCTTTCTTCAGTGTTCTCCTCTTCAGAGAAGCATAAGAGGTGCAAATAGAGTGAAGCCCATAGAGTGGAGCATTTTCTGTCATGAAAGAAAGACAACTCGTCGTTTTCTCTGGTCGGTCAAACCCAAGCTTTGCAACTGCAGTTTCGGATGCACTAGAACGTGAGATCGGCAGGCTTGAAGTTGTTAAGTTCAGTGACGGCGAACTGTCTGTTGAGATAGGAGATAACGTTCGAGGTAGAGATGTCTTCATTGTTCAGAGTACCAGTGCGCCGGGAAATGATCATTTGATGGAGCTACTTATCACCATCGATGCTCTCAAGCGAGCAAGCGCCTGGCGTATCACAGCAGTGATTCCCTATTTCGGGTATGCACGTCAGGATAGAAAATTAAAACCGCGGGTTCCGATTACCGCGAGGTTAGTAGCAGATCTCTTGGAAACTGCTGGTGCAAATCGAGTGCTCACAATGGAACTTCATGCTGGTCAGATTATGGGATTTTTCAATAAGCCAGTTGATAATCTTAATGCACTTCCGGTTATGGTCCCGTACTTAAGAGAGCAGTACGGCTCACGAGAGCATCCTCTTGTTGTTGTCTCGCCCGATATGGGAGGCGTGGAACGTGCTCGCCAATATGCAACCCGTTTAGGAAACGTTGGCATTGCTATTATCGATAAAAGACGTTCAGGCCCAAACCACGTGGCAGAAATGAAAGTGGTTGGTGATGTGAAGGACAAAATAGCTATCATTGTCGATGACATGGTAGATACTGGGGGAACACTCAGTAAAGCAGCCGACGCGCTCCTCGCTGAGGGGGCAAAAGAGATAATTGCATGTTGTGTACATCCCGTTTTATCTGGGAAAGCCGGGGAGCGCCTTCAGGCATCACAACTGAAAGAGGTAGTCGTTGCGGATTCGATTAATCTTCCAACATCAAGACGGTTTGAGAAGCTGACTGTCCTTTCTGTTGTACCCCTCTTCGCTGAGGCAATTCGAAGAATTCATGGTGAAGATTCAATTAGCAGTATCTTCCGCTAGTTCCCACCGTGATAGGAGATCATGTCCGAGGCGACATCCGAGGCAGGTTCCAAATTGCCGAAGTTATTGTAATTCGTGATAGGAGAGAAATAGACCGATCATCTGGCAGGTGTTCGTCTATAAGACCGCCCTATCAAGAGTTAGTGGTCTTTCCGCCCATCTGGAACAGTGAAATTTCTCCCAAGGGTTGAGAAATATAACCTTTTTGTGGTTAAGTAGCGGTTTCAGGCTGAGTTGCCGAGACAGGATCGATTATGGGTCTTTGGCATAAAAGAGGATATTACGATGACAGAACAGGGTGATTCATCGGCTGCAGAGAATAGTAAGCAGTCCGGACAATCTAAAACAGATTTTCAACTCAAAATTGAAGCACGGTCCCCAAATGGCTCCGCGAAGGCGCGTGGAATCAGGAAGGCAGGGCTCATCCCAGCTGTTGCCTATGAAGTTGGAAAAGAAGCTATACCGTTTTCGTTAGATGAGCGAACCTTCAAGCAGTTAGCTTCTCGAGCGTTAAGTTCGCAGGTATTCACCTTTGATGGAGCAGTAGGGGAACTTGCTGGTAGAAAGGCTCTCGTCAAGGCAGTTCAAAGAGACGGTATCAAGGGAGACGTGCTGCATGTTGACTTTCTTCTTCTAGAAGAAGGGCGCTCAGCTGCTATCATTGTGCCAGTGGTGGTCAGCGGAACGGCGCCAGGAGTTAAGCGCCAAGGTGGTGTACTTGCAACATCATGTCGGGAAGTAACAGTACTTGCCACGCCAGAGAGTGTTCCGAATGAAATCATAGTTGATGTCTCTGGTCTTTCATTGGGAGACCGGATTCGAACACGAGACATTGAACTGCCTGAAGGAGTTACTCTAAAGAGCAGTCCTGATCAGACGGTAGCGATTGTACTCTCGAGTCGAGCATCGAAGACGGAAGAAAGCAAGGCAGAGAGTGCCGATTCTGCTGCGGCTTGAGCATAATCCTGCTTACCTCAGCCGGTTAACCGCTTAACGTCATCTCGCTTTCGAGTCGGTTAGCCGTCGGTCCCAAGGGCGTGTTTGATGATGGAGATCTTGCATAAAAATACTCTGGTATTTGGTCTGTAAGCAGTCGAAAACGGTCAGCAGGTTGCCTGTAAAGAGGAGAGGAGTTCGATGGAAGATCCCTTCACAACCTCCGATGTGTTGATTGTCGGTCTTGGCAATCCTGGCTCAGAATACGAGAGAACGCGACACAATGCGGGCTTTCTCGTTCTAGACCGGCTTTTTGAGGAGTTATCCCGTTCTGGAGAGTCCTCGATTGTCCATGCTCTTCAATGGAAATCAAAATTTCAGGGAAACTATCTCACGCTCAGTCGTTCACCCTATGGAGAACCGGCTAGAAAGCTTTTTCTGTTGAAACCTCAGACATTTATGAACCTTAGCGGAGAGTCCGTACAGGCTCTGGCTAAGTATTTTCAGATACCTCGAGAGCAGATCTGCGTGATTCATGACGACTTGGATTTCCCACTCGGAACCTGCCGTATCCGTAAAGGAGGGGGAGATGGCGGGCATAATGGGCTCAAGTCAATAACAAAGCTTCTCGGGGGAGCCAGCTATGTAAGAGTGCGTTTTGGCATTGGCAGACCAAATATTGGCCAAAAGGCTGACATAAAGGGTGACTTAGTGCATAGTTGGGTGCTCGGAGCGTTCGGCAAGGGGGAACAAGACACCCTGAGTGGAGCTCTGGACACTGCTGTGGATGCGGTTTGCAGTTTGCTTGAGAATGGATTTGAACAAACGCAAATGACCGTTAACAGAAGGAGTGAAGCCCAAAGAAGATAGATATTGGGTTGATGTTCTGTTCTGGGAAAAAGGAGGACGCGACTTCCTCAAGAATAGTAACGTATTGGAATAATTTAATAGGACGCGTCAAACTGATTTTAATTTTCCTACTAAGGGGGAGTAATGATGCAAGCACTTTCGTATCTGATGCCAATTACCGGTTTATTTGGGCTTATTATTGCCTATCGAACGTACGCACAGATTCAGGCCATGCCAGTAGGCTCAGAGAAAATGAGAGCCATCGCTCAAGATATTAGGGATGGAGCACTTGCATTTTTAAGAAAAGAGGCGTTCTACCTCATAATCTTTATAGCGATAGTTTTTCTCCTTCTTGCAAGTGCTCTCGGATACCAAGTAGCGGTAGCCTATGCCGTTGGTAGCTTCTGTTCTTTATTCGCGGGCTTTGCTGGGATGTCTGCAGCAACCGCCGCTAACGTGCGTACGACTCAAGCAGCTTCTGAAAAGAATCAGGGGCTAGCGCTCATGACAGCGTTTAACGGTGGAGCGGTTATGGGACTTTGCGTAGCAAGTCTGGGGATTTTGGGTCTTGGCGTGCTCTATATCGCATTCGGATCGGAAGGAGGAGCGCAGTACCTAGTAGGATTCGGAATGGGCGCATCTTCCGTTGCACTTTTCGCCCGCGTCGGAGGTGGAATCTACACGAAAGCAGCGGACGTTGGAGCTGACCTCGTTGGAAAGGTGGAAGCAGGAATACCAGAAGATGACCCAAGAAACCCTGGAGTTATCGCAGATAACGTTGGGGATAATGTCGGCGACGTTGCCGGAATGGGTGCTGATATTTTTGAATCTTATGTTGGTTCAATGATCGCCTGTATGGCGATCGGTGCAACTATTGCCGTTTCAGAACTATCTGGAATTACTTCCTACGTTGCAGGTGGAGACGAATGGAATTCAAGGCAGTGGCTTATGATTACTCCGTTCCTCATGGGAGTTATCGGACTTTTCTCATCGCTTATCGGAATCGGCGCGATGAACGCCATGAAAGATAAGGATCCAGCCGCAGCGCTCAGAAACTCAACATTTGTCTCGGCGGGAATTTTCCTTGCGATCATGTTTCTCTACACCATGTTCACCGATGTAAATGCCAATCTCTGGATTTCCATGGTAGTAGGAACGTTGAGTGGTGTCCTGATTGGCCTGACCGCAGAGTATTACACGGCGATGAAGCCAGTCTTTGGTATTGCAGAAGCCTCAAAGACAGGTCCGGCAACCAATATTATCGCAGGACTGTCCGTAGGGTTCATGAGTTGTGCTGGGCCGCTCGTGATAATCGCAGTCACGATTGCAATAGCAAACTGGGCTGGTGGTCTTTATGGAGTAGCACTTGCTGCTGTGGCTATGTTGTCTACGGTGGGTATTACGATGAGCGTAGACGCCTATGGTCCGATTGCCGATAACGCGGGTGGTATTTCGGAAATGTCAGAGCTTGGCCCTGAGACTCGGGCTATTACGGATAAGCTAGACAGTATTGGAAATACAACAGCAGCAATCGGGAAAGGATTTGCTATCGGTTCAGCAGCACTAACCGCGCTGGCACTGTTTGCAGCCTTCGCTCAGACGTTAACAGAAAATGAAGTAGTGGTGGACTTCGCAATCACGAATCCAGAGCTGGTTATCGGAGTCTTGATTGGCGCGGCCTTGCCATGTGTCATTTCTGCTCTGACAATGATTTCTGTCGGGAAGGCGGCAGGAAAAATGGTGACAGAGATACGGAGGCAGTTCCGAGAGATTCCTGGACTTCTCGACGGTAAACCTGATGCGAAGCCAGAGGTATCTCGCTGTGTTGCAATCTCTACTGATGCGGCATTAGCGGAAATGAAACTCCCTGGGATTATTGCAGTAGCGGCACCTTGTGTGGTCGGTTTCCTTCTGGGTGCAGCAAGTTTGGCTGGGATGCTACTTGGTGCAACCGTCGTTGGGGTTGTGTTAGCTCTTCTTATGGCAAATGCTGGTGGAGCATGGGATAACGCTAAAAAGTACATTGAGCAGGGGCTGGTAGATGGTGAATCTAAGGGCTCAGAGGCTCACAAAGCGGCGGTTGTTGGTGACACCGTTGGTGATCCATGTAAGGACACCTCGGGGCCAGCACTAAATATTCTGATTAAGTTAATGTCGATAGTAGCTCTCCTCATTGCTCCTCTTTTATAACGAGGAAATAGATAGGATAGCGAGCATTTGTGCGGATTTTGTAAAGAGGATACAGAATGAGAAAATACGAAACGATAATAATTTTTGATTCAGTGCTGACTGATGAACAAGTCGCCGCAGAATCAGAGAACTTTAATAAATTTCTCTCTGAGAACGGAGCGAAAGATATTGTGCTTGATGGCTGGGGCAAGCGTGAACTTGCATACCAGATGAACAAGAAAAACTATGGTGCCTATACGGTCTTCTACTATGAGGCCGATAGCGCTGAGCTTGGTGAACGCATAAATGATCTACTTCGTATTAATGAGTCGGTTACCAAGTTTCAAACGCATCGCATCAGCGATAGTACTCGAAAGTTCAAGGGGCGACTCAGTGGAGAGCATTTAAAGAAAAGTGCAGCTTAGTCAGAGTTTATAAACAGAAAACGTTTCTCATTAGTCAGTATGTGAAGGAGTGATAAGATGGAAGTGCTTCTTATAGAAGATTTTCCGGCACTAGGTTATGTCGGAGATACTGTTCAAGTTCGGAATGGTTATGCCCGGAATTTTCTGTTCCCTCGTGGAATAGCCGTAGATTTTGCCTCTCGTAAAGCAAAAGAATTTAACCATATTATGGCTGGTATCACTGCAAAGCGCTCACGCTTGCGTGGAGAAGCCGAAGAGCTTGGAAAAAAGGTGTCTGCAGAGAGGCTTTCCTTTGAGTTGAAAGTTGGAGCAGGAGGCAAGGCCTTTGGTTCAGTTGGCACAAGGGATATTTTGAAGGCACTGCAGGATCGCGGCTATGCCATCGATAAAAAGCAAGTACGACTGAATGATATCATTAAGAGTGCTGGCGAATTTGAAGCTGAGATTCAACTTCACTCTGAGGTTGTCGTACCCGTTACTGTGGACGTAAAGGCTATCGCTGAAAAAGTCGCCAAGCCAGAAGGCAAGAAGAGCCGCAAGAAAGAGGCCTCTGATGAGGATCAGATTGAAGGAGAAGAATCGAGTAGCGTCGTAGAAGAAGAGCAGCTCCTGGCTGATTCAGAGAGCGGCGAGGAACTCGATGCAGGTTTCATAGCCGAGGAAGAAGCCAGCGAAGAGGAATAACCTGTTCATGTAGCCTCATTTATGATGCTATCGCTGTTCGGTTGCTTTTTGCAGCTTGCTTATATGTATCTGACGAACATACCGTTACTCTCGATTGATATCGAACGCTCGATTTTTATTCATACACTTTGAGAGGGATAGGGTGTCTCCTGTTAAAATATTTCTTCTTCGAATTACTCTATTCTTCGGTGCTTTTCTCTTAGCCGCCGTCATCGTCTTTCAAGCGAGTAGTTTCTTTTCTGGACCCATCCATAGTTCCCCAGTTATTGAGCAAGCCACTCATGATGAAGCTGACGAGGAATCAGAAAGGCGATTTCCGAAAACATTCCGGGTTCGCACAGGTGGAGATTTTATCTCGCTGAATCATTCACCTGACCTAGAACCAGCTCGTGGTGAAGATTTCGGGTTATTTGTTTGGATTCGACCCCGGGGGCTACTGAAAGAAGGCGACAACTCTATATTCGTTGCCAAACTAAAAGCGCATCTGGAGTTTGTGAGCGGGTACTCTTTTGGAATAATCCGAAGAGGTGAGGTGGACCGACCTGCACTATTCTGGGGAGATATTCGAGGACAAGGAGGTAAATTTCTTTTTTCAGATATAGTCGTTCCTCCCAAGGAATGGATGCTACTGACGCTAGGCGTTTTTCAGGGCCAGAGGGTAGTAGTGCACTCAGTAACCACTACCCCAGAGGGGGGAACATCCAGAGTTTTTCATGGTTCACATATTCTTGATCAACCTGTCTACCCTTCCGCTGATAAAGAGCCTCTTATTGTTGGTGCCTTAAAATCAGGGCTCTATCGGGGTGAGCTTGGTCCATTTGGTATCCTGATTGGTGAAAATTTCGAGAAAAACTGGAATCAAATACGGACCGTCATAGAGGATAATGCCCTTTCTCAGAGTGAGATTGTCTCGAAGAACGAGGTGATGCTGTTTGTGCCAGATGGACAAGGGGATTTGTCGGCTTTTCAGCATGAGGTCAAAGCAAGTAAGGTAGACCGAAAGAACAGAAAAGGTAAATAGTAATGCGCTCCCTATTTCACACTCTCATATACGAGAAATCTTTGCTGAGGTCCGATAACCAGCTCTTTCATGAGCTCCAGAAAGAGAGTTTTCAGATTAAAGACTTCGATGAGGATGGTCAGGAATGGAGCACCTCGAACTATCCCGGTGGCTTTACATCCTATGCTTCACGCAATGACCTCTTTTACATGAGCAGTACCTTTCGTGAGTTAGAGCAGCATATTCGTCCGTGTGCCTATGAGTTTGCAGATTCGCTCGGCTATGAGATGAATGGGATAGAATTAGAGATATCTGATATGTGGGTTAACATTATGGGCCCAGGATGCGTCCATACAGGTCATATTCATCCTCTATCATTTATTAGTGGTACTTACTACGTTTCAATGCCTCTTGGAGCAAGCGCTATACGTTTTGAAGACCCCAGACTGGGGCTTCAGATGGCTTGTCCTCCTCGAAGGGAGGAGCTCAGTGATGAGCTGTGTTCGTTCGTTTCCCATCAACCTGCTGCTGGTGATTTAGTGTTATTCGAGAGTTGGCTACGACATGAAGTGCCGCCCCATACCGCAAGTGAAGAACGGGTAAGTGTCAGTTTCAACTATCATTGGAATCATGGGGACGAGATCTGTGAAGAGGTAGGGCAGGAGGCAGAATAATACAATGCGCCCTTTTCTTATGACCCTGGCTCTGTTGAGCTTTCTTCTCCTCCTTTTCTCAACGAGCGCCATTCGTCTGTATCATGACGTTACACTACTTGAATCCTTTCCTGTTTTGCCTCTTTTTTGTCTTTTCATCAGTGTGTTTTTTGCCGCAATAGGCGAAAAGAAATGGCTTTCTAAACGTTCTCTTCTTGAAAGGTCACTTTTCTTCTTTGGATGTATATTTCCAATTGCGCCGGTATTAGGAGTAGATATTGTTTCAATTTTGAGTCTCCTTATATTCGGGGGAGTCATTTGTAAAAACAAAGAGACCTTCCCTCATTTTGGATTCCCCATACTTCTCTATCTTATTCTATATGGCGGATTTACTCTTGTGCATGAATTTCCCAATCTTCAATGGTCGATAAATGCCTCGCAATCTGTTCCGTTTCTCGGTATCCAGGTATTATCTCAACTTGGTTTTGCTGCGCTCCTGTTCTCTGCATTTGCATTCTTTAAGTTATGCTCAGAGGAGAAGTCTGCACAAATTGCTTCTGTAAGAGGGATATTGTGGGGTGGGACGCTTGGACTTCTTTTTTCAATCATACAAGCATTGACTCGAAAGCTTCCGCTAATAGAGCAAATTCACCTCCAATTTCCCCGGCAAACTCCGCTATGGGATTCTCTCAATCGGAGTGTCGGAACTTTCACCGATCCGAACGCGTTTGGTATTTTCTCTGCCGTTTTTTTTATATTTCTCTTATTGCACATCGGGAAAGAACAGGATGTTTATAACGAGCGCCCTCGTCTTGTTCTGTGTGGAATGATCTTAGCAATTCTCGGAGGACTCCTGTCGGGCAGCCGCACATTTCTCCTCTATATTCTTGTCTTTTTTGCCCTGTATGGGGCCTTAACCGCTTACTCTATTAGGAAGCAACATAATGGAAGAAGTGTATTAGTGATTCTGATAGGCATAAGTCTCTGTGGACTCCTTGTCTTGGGCTTGGATAATTTTCAATCACTCGTTCGGGTACGAGAGACCGTCTCAGCCTTATTGAGGGGAGATTTAACTCTTGTTGAAAATCGACTGCAGTTTGCCTCGTTAGGAGTAGAGGCATTTTCACGTTTTCCCGTCTCAGGAGTCGGTCCCCTACAATTTTCAGGGTATGTAACTAGTTTGTCCGATTATCTCGGTATTGATATCGGCTTCTGGACTGATAATCCAAATAATGCCTATATCGGTTTTTTAGCAGAGTATGGCCTCCTGGGGCTTCTCGTGATGACCCTTATGCTGCTCTATTCAAAAATTGGATTACAAGAAGGTCTTCATACGAAAAAGCGCGCGTTCCGAGTAGGCTTAGCAGCTTTTGCTTCCTTTGCTGTCATTCTGTTCATCGGACCCCACTACCTCTTTCAAGAAGTGATGTTGCTGTGCGCTCTATTTTTATCTCTCATTATTCGCCTGATCTCAGTTCACCGCTCCTCGTACCTATTGGCTATTTTTGTTGTTCTTGCGTTCAGTCCGGCGCTCTATGTTTCTACCTTACAGGGCGAAATGGGACTCTATCAGTGGGAGAAAGATCCGGTGTCAGGCCATACCTATAGGTGGACTCAACGAGCCTTCAGCACCTGGATACTCTGTAATGATGAGGAGGGCACCTCTCAACGTCAAGCATCCATTCAGATCCGTAACATCACTTCCGCAGCTCAACGGGTATCGCTCTCTACTGAGGGTGGTCATTTGGAGCAACTGCTTCCAGCGGGCGCCAATCAATCCCTTAAAATTCCTTGTCCTGCAGAAAATCCTTACCGTGGCCTCAATGTCAAAGGATATATCGATAAACCATTTTATCCGAATTCCAAGGGAGACAAACGGCTGCTTGGGGTACAGATCCTCAGTGAATCTCCCAAAGATATTTTGCTTGCTCGGGAGTTAGACAAGGAGAAAGAAGGGACGTAAGATACAAGCGTATGCCAAGAAAATTCAACATTCCAGATCAGTATCGCTCGCACATTATTTCTTATATGAAAAGAGCGCGCTCTGAAATCGATACAAAAAAACGAGATAAGTCACCTGCCGTTCTTGATTTTGGAAAGCTGAGAATTAAATTTGCCAGGCATTTTGGATTTTGCTACGGAGTTGAAAATGCTATCGAGATTGCCTATCGCGCAGTTGAGGAGAATCCGTCACAGCGAGTGTTTCTCCTATCAGAGATGATTCATAATCCACACGTAAATGCTGACTTGCGTGCACGCGGTGTGGAATTTCTATTTTCTACGTATGGGAAAGAGTTGATTTCTCTCTCTCAAGTCGAAAAGAAAGATATAGTTATCATTCCCGCATTTGGGACAACGCTGGAGATGTGCGAGCTACTGGAAGCCAAAGGGGTCGATATCCGTCGGTATAATACAACCTGTCCCTTTGTTGAAAGGGTTTGGAAAAGAGGAACACAACTGGGAGAGCGTGGATATTCGATTGTCATACATGGGAAAGCCCGACATGAGGAGACTCAGGCAACATTTTCCCATGCTTCGAGAGTGGCACCGAGTATCATTATAGCAGATGTCCATGAGGCCGAGTGGCTCAAAAATTTTATACTCGGTCGAGAATCATATGATGCCTTTAAAGAACGGTTTTCTGGAAGAATGTCGCCTTCTTTTTCTGCTTCCACTGATTTAGAGAAAATTGGTGTAATTAATCAGACGACCATGCTTGCTACTGAAACAGCTGAGATTAGTTCTATCTTACGTAGTGGAATGGTGGAGAAGTATGGTGACGATGATATTGACGTACACTTTGCAGATACTCGTGATACATTGTGTTACGCGACAACTGAGAATCAACAGTCCACTCTTGAATTGATCCGTTCGGGGGGTGATATCGCAATTATAGTTGGAGGATATAACTCATCGAATACATCTCACTTGGTTGAGCTGTGTGCAGAACAGTTTCCGACATATTTTGTAAGTGGGCCTGCCGATGTGATCAGTATTAATGAAATTTCGCACCTTGATCTCGAGGAGGGGAGGGAACACATCACAACGGAATGGTACCCAAAAGACGGGGCCGCGGTTGATGTTTTAGTTACCTCTGGAGCGAGCTGTCCTGATACGCTGGTACAAGGAGTTGTGGAGAGATTACTCACTCTATTGGATATCGCACCGGAGCGACTCCGTGAGGTCATCGAGGAATATATCGATTCACTAGAGCGAGTGAGCGAGCCCATGCCCGTTATTTATAGCTCTGATTAGCCGATGATATTGCTAATTTTGGAACAGTCTATGCAGCAGGTATTCCCAGAGTGAAGAGAGTGTTGTTTTTGTGAAACGTTTCGGTGTCTTACTGAAGAGTGGACAGCCAGAATAGACAACTTTTGTCGTGGCAGCGACATTTTCTGTCATACCGATTACGGGGAATCTCGAAGCTCTGTAACGATTGAATTGGGGCTTTATGTGCGTTTTACCGATAGGAGTTAGGCAAATGAAAGGAAGAATGGATTCAGGATTCACCCTCATAGAGCTTCTCACCATCATCGCGATTATTGGTGTTCTTGCTAGCCTTGCTTTGAGCAGCTATGCCATTTACAAAAATTCGGCAACCTTTGCTGTAATTGAGACTGCTCTGCAAGATGCTCAAACCTCCTTTGAAGCGGGAATTGTGGATCCGGATAATCTGCCGGCAAGTTTCGGTCTTATCGCTCAAACGACAGCTGGAGAGATGACCAATCCAGTTGCCTCAAGTCTTTTGCCAGGATTTCGACTACCTCGACTCACAAAATTTCAAGTTCGATTTGATGGGGCCTGCGCCAACCCAAATGATTCAATGGGTTTTATGCAAATCAATCATTGTCAGGGCAAGAAATATCTCACGTGGGAACGGTTCTGTGATGGGGTGATTGTTCGCTTGGCAGTTGATGGCGACGGGTGCCCGTAGTCGCATAACTTTTAATTTATATTTCTCTATCTTTCATTTAACCATTGAACAGTTCTATACTCTGGGGCGCGTAGAATAGGAGAGAACTAATGAAGAGTATCGATGTATACGGGATCGGCAATGGTGTGGTCGATGTACTTGTAGAAGTTAGTGATGAAGAGTTTTCTCAGCTTGGTTTCGAAAAGGGAACTATGCATCTGCTTGAGGCTGAAGCTCAAGCAGAGCTTCTAGAAAAATTTTCGCACTGTGATCCAAAGATGGTGAGTGGAGGCTCGGTAGCAAACTCTATAGTTCTCCTTGCACAACTCGGTTCTAGCACGGCCTTTTCATGTCGCCTTGCCGATGATGCCTACGGCATGCACTATCAGTCTGAATTCGAAAGTCATCAGGTCAGACTCACCAGCCCTTTTCACGTGGGCGGCAAATCCGGAACGTCTCTTATATTTATTACTCCCGATGCAGAGCGGACAATGCGAACACATCTCGGGGTTTCCGCTGATTTTTCTTCAGATGACCTCGAGGAGGAGATCATTCGACAAACAAAGTGGATCTTTATTGAGGGATATCTGTTCTGCAATCCTCAGTCTGGACATCCAGCCATTAGGCGTGCGATAGAGCTCGCTCAACAACATGATACAAAAATTGCGGTTACTCTATCTGACGGTTGGATTGTGGATGGGTTTCGCCAAGAGGTTGAACATGCCCTTTTGCATGCTGACTTAATTTTCGCTAACGAGAGTGAAGCCAAAGTGCTTACAAGAACGGAAAGCGGGGAAGAAGCGCTTAAGGAAGTAAAAGCTCGGTATAGAGCTGCTGCTGTAACGCTTGGAGAAAAGGGAGCCTTCATCCATTCGGCAGAGGGAGAATCCGGTCATGTTCCTGGATTTTCAGTTGAGACGGTGGACCTTACTGGGGCCGGTGATGCATTTGCGGGTGCGTTTCTCCACGGAGTAGTGGAAGGTCAGACCCCGCTGATGGCAGCGCGAGGAGCAAATTTCATGGCGTCGCAAATTATCAAGAAGGTCGGAGCGCGAGTACACGGTGACCCGAAAGAACTATGGCGAGGTGCCATATAATGAGTGCTATTGAAGTAACAAGTGCTCTATCGACTCTTGTGTCTTCGTCTCTTTGTCTTATAGTGGCTAGCTCATAGTGGCTGTATGCGAAAAAGATGGGAAACAATACATCAGGCAAAGCAGACGATCGACTCAATGAAATCGACTCAATGAGGAGATGCTACTGGCAACTCCCCTCGTACAACGCCCTGAAGGAATCAAAGCTCAGGCTTGCACCACCGACAAGAGCGCCGTCCACTTCACTAATCTCTAAGAGACTCTGAATGTTATCAGGCTTGACGCTCCCTCCGTATAAAACAGGAAGATCTGACTTCGACGGCGCAAAGGCTCTTCCCAGCGCTTTTACCTCCTGGTGAGCTCGTTGAATTTCCTCTGGAGAAGCTACCTTCCCGGTTCCGATAGCCCATACGGGCTCATAGGCAATGGTTATCAAGTCAAAAAACTTATCGCACAAATGCCCTATGGTACTCATTTGAGTGTTCAGTACTTGAGAGGTTTCACCTTGCTCTCGCTGTTCCAAAGTCTCACCGACACAGTAAATAATCCGTAGTCCCTGTTGAAGCGCACCCTCAGCCCTTTGTGCCAAGAGATCTTCAGTCTCTCCGAACATTATCCGTCTTTCGGAGTGACCCACTAGGGCAAAGGTAGCCCCATAGTCTTGAACCATTGGAACCGAAATCTCTCCTGTGAATGCGCCAGACTTCTCATGATGAATATTTTGTGAGCCATATTCGACCATGGGAGAACGAACCGCTGACAAAGTAGCAAGATGCACCGCTGGAGCGGCAACACTAACGGATACTTTGTTTGCCGACTCTCTCTGCTCCGTTGCTTCTACCATTGCTACTACGCTCTCATACAGAGACCGTGCTTCGGATGCGACGAAGTGCATCTTCCAATTTGCGGCCAGGTGGAAACTTCTGCTCATGAGGATGCTAGCTCCGTTAATTAAAGACCTTTTTCTGAGATAAGTCTGCTAACGTCCATCATTCTCGCTGAAAAGCCCATCTCATTATCATACCAAGCAACAACTTTCACCAGCGTATCCTCGATAACCATCGTCGATATTCCGTCCACAATTGATGAATTTGTGTTGCCGATGTAGTCAACACTCACCAAAGGCTCGTCAGAATAGCCTAAAACTCCTTTCAATTGAGTCTCTGACGCCTTTTTTAAGGCGCTGTTTACCGCTTCTTTCGTTACGCCGTCTTTTACTTCGACGACAAAATCCACAAGCGAGGCATCTGGTGTAGGAACTCGCACCGCAAAACCATCAACTTTCCCCTTAAGGTTGGGTAAGACAAGCCCTACTGCCTTGGCAGCCCCAGTTGAGGTTGGAATCAGCGAGAGTGCTGCCGCGCGAGCACGCCGAAGATCTTTATGAGGAAGGTCCAGGATTCTTTGATCGTTTGTATATGCATGAATCGTGGTCATGGTGCCTCGTACAATCCCGAAGTTCTCATCAATCACCTTGGCCACTGGGGCGAGACAGTTCGTAGTACATGAAGCACAACTTATTATCTGATGTTCTGATGCCAGATAACTTTCGGTATTTACCCCGTAAGCGAGGGTCAAATCTGGGTCTGGAGACGGTGCTGATATCAACACCTTTTTTGCCCCCGCTTCGAGATGCTTTTGAGCAGCGTCTCGCTTCGTGAAAACTCCTGTACATTCGAGTACGAGATCAACTCCGAGAGCTTTCCATGGGAGACTCGCAGGGTCCCGTTCAGCGAGAATTGTTACCGTACTCCCCCCAATCGTTAAGCTGTTGTCTTGATAAGAGACCTTTTCATTGAGCTTCCCATGAACCGAGTCGTATTGCAGGAGGTGGGCAAGAGTCTCTCCATTCGTGAGGTCGTTAATGGCTACAATCTCCAGGTTCGGGAAATCTGCTTTGTTTTTCAGAAAATGTCTGAAAACGATTCGCCCGATTCGCCCAAATCCATTAATTGCAATCTTCATCTGTAATCTCCTCTCAAAAAAAGAACCCCCCGAATATTATCGCGTTTGCCACTGAAGGCAACACTTCTTCGTCAGTAGGCTATCACGTTCCATTGGGGCGATTCGAACGAGAAATAAAGCCATTTTCGTGGAATTTGGCGGTATCCCAGTGTGAAGGATACGTACAGAGAAGTGGCGAGAGAAGCTTCATATCAGATACTCTTCTCTGGCGAATTTTGCCATACTGTGTCTATTCTTACGCAGTAAATCGGTGAGTTTAATACGGAGT
The DNA here is from genome assembly GCA_009926305.1 of bacterium. Classification (NCBI taxonomy): domain Bacteria; species bacterium. The sequence continues at coordinate 16,737 of RFPC01000002.1, read as the reverse complement.
TAGCTAAGTATGGAAGCTGAAGGGGGAATTCTCTCAGGTGGAGTGTTCGAGATGGTCGCGGGCTCAGGCCCCATTGTACAATCCGTACTATTTATTTTGATTATTCAATCCTTGTTAAGTTGGGCAATTACCATTGGCAAGGTACTTCAATTTCGAAAAACTACTCGTCAATCGGAGGAATTTCAAGAGGTGTTCTGGGAGAGTCGTGATATTGGTCGCGCAAACAGCTCAACCAGAAGACTACTCGATGGATACGTTACCCAGCTTTTTGTCGCTGGTTTTCGAGAACTGAACCAACTTATCCAAAAAATGAATTCCACAGGGCGCCTCGTGGAGATACAAGACCTTGATCCGGTCAAAAGGGCAGTCGAAAGAGCTGGGCTTCAGCAAAGCCATCGGTTAGAGCAAGGCGTGACCTTTCTGGCAACTACGGCCAGTTCCGCCCCGTTCATCGGATTATTTGGTACTGTTTGGGGTATCATGAATGCGTTTCACAGTTTGGGGAACTCCCAGCTTACTACCATCCAAGCCGTAGCGCCTGGGATATCGGAGGCGCTCGTTGCTACCGCCATCGGTCTTGGCGCGGCAATACCTGCTGCTATCGCCTACAACTACTTTACGGTAGCAATCCGTAGAGCTCGAGAGTCTATGGATCGCTTTCAGGAGGAATTCTTAGTGGTTGTCGGCGAGAACCTTGCTTAGTACGCGTTGAAGAAAGGATTAAGAAGTAAATGGCACTTTCTGGACCTGGGGGCGAAGGCCCTGTAGCAAATATTAACGTAACGCCACTCGTGGACGTCATGTTAGTACTCTTGATTATTTTTATGGTTACTGCTCCGATGCTCCAACAGGGTGTTGAAGTAAACCTCCCTAAAGCGACTACCGCTCCTTTGCAAGGTGACTCTGAGCAGGTAGTGCTGTCTGTAGATTCTACAGGAAAGCTTTTTCTCGGCTCTGGCAATGAAGTCCCACTCTCCCAACTTGCAGACAAGGTTAAAGCTGTCATGTTAGCAAAAGGGGGCGTACAGAAGATCTACATTCAGGGAGATACTGCCATCGACTATGGAACTATCATGGAAGTAATGGGACGGCTGCATCGGGGAGGCATTACACAAATTGGTTTAATATCAGATCCAGCACCTCCCCAAAAATCAGAGAGCAAAAGAAGATAAGAGGTCACTTGGTCATTCTTATTAATAGAGACAGTAGTAAGTTTCATTGTAAGGGTAAGTTTTTTAGCTGTGTTTAAGGGTAGTGACTATCAGCTTGGCTTTGCCGCATCACTCGTAGGACATCTCCTCATATTTCTCCTTTTCATCGGTCTGGGCGGGGGTATCAGTAACTTCGGTGCTCCTATTGTCTACTCCGTTAGTATAGAGAGTGGAGCGAAGCGAGGAGCGATTTCTCAGGCCCCAAAACAAACAAAAAGGAAGAGTGTTCCCACCCCAAGCATCAAACAACCAAAAAAAACAGCAGCTGTAAAAGAGAAAGTGACACATGCAAAAGAAAAGGCTGAGGTAGCTCTTCCGAAAAAGTCGGTGAAGGTAAAGGCAACACCAGTTCCGGTGAAGGTAAAACCCGAAAAAAAGAAGAGTACCAGTAAGCCGAAGCCACCCAAGAAAGAGGTAGTGGCTAAATCTTCTTCGAAGAAGAAGCAGGTCGTAAATAAAAAGAAAGAAAGCTCTCAGAAAGAAAAGGCTCCAACATTGGATGAGATTAACAGTGCGCTTGAACGGGCAGTAAAGAAATATACTGGTGAATCAACGGATGCAGGTGGGAAGGGATACGGCTCATCTGGTCAGGGTGGAAACGGCTTTGGTGGAGGGGAGTCCCGACCGCCGGAGTTTTTTCAGTATCAAGAGCTACTCGAGCAGTATGTAAAGAGTGGTTGGGCATGGCACGATCCGACTGCTGCGCTAAAGGCTAGCGTATGCTTTGAGCTGTCTCCCGAAGGAGGGCTTATCTCCGTACGGTTATGTAATCCCTCAGGGAACCGAAAATACGATGAATCCGTGGTACGCGCTGTTCAAAAAGCGGATCCCGTCCCGCCGCCACCGGCTACCGTTTATAAATATTTTAAAGAGGTGCGGATGACGTTTTCTCCTCAGATATACTGATTCTCCTCAGATATGCTAAGGCTCTTTCGCTCTATAAAATCTTCTCCTCCACTTGTCCAAATCGATACTGTTTCGTAGTCTTTGAGGGTATAAATTACGGTCTCTACAGCTGGACTCCTATGATACAAGATACCCTTTCCGTTCTAAGAACTCCCTGTAAAGAGGCTTCTCTCTTCCAAAGGGTTTGCGTAACACACCGAACGTGGTTCACCCCAAGTGACTCGTTATTTCTCTCAACACGAATTCTCTCGACACTGAGTATCTATTTCCTGTGCTTTTTGGGAATGTATACTTCTGGCTTTTTGCCGCAAGCTTTCGCCCAGACTGACATTTTTGTTCAGGGCTCCGGAAAGAAATATCCCATTGCGATTCCAGTTCTTTGTGCCCCTCAAGGTGCGCACTCTGGAGCGGAGAATCTTCCAAGGGCAGTATCGAAAAATCTGAGTTCCTCAGGATTCTTTCATGTTATTGACCCGAAAGCCTTCATCGAATCCCCTGGGAAGTGCCTCGAATCACCAACTGCCTTTGCTTTTTCGGATTGGTCAGTGATCGGCGCAGAGGGTCTCGTCAGAGGAACATTGCAAGAAGTTGGAGGACGTCTGACTCTGCAAATGTACCTGTTTGATGTCCAGCGCCAAAAAATTGCATTCGGGAAAGAATACGAGGGAAGTTTTGCACAACTCTCAGAGATAGCCGACCGCTTCTCGAATGAAATCGTTCAGTATTTCACGGGAAAATCTGGGGTCTTCGGGAGTAAGATTGTTTTTGCTTCGCGTGTTGGTAGGTTTAAAGAATTGTTTCGGATGAATATTGATGGCGGCGAGGTGCGGCAATTAACCGATGAGCGTGGACTTACCATCGCCCCAGCATTTCATCCAAATGGCCAACAAATTCTCTACACAAGCTATCAAAAAAGAATCCCTGAGTTGTTTCTCTATGATTTCGATCGTGACCAGTCTCGTCCCATTACATCTGGACGCGAACTCGAAATTGGAGGGAGCTTCTCACCTGATGGAAAAAGCCTGATTACTGCCGTTTCTTTAGGTAAACAGTCTCATATTGTTCTTATGCGCCCTGATGGCACACCTGTTCGTAAGCTAACCTCTCAGTATGGAGTAATCGATGTGTCTCCGAAGTGGTCTCCAGATGGAGAGCGAATAGTATTTTGTTCTAACCGCTCTGGGGGACCACAGATTTATGTGATGAATAAGGATGGCGGTGATGTACAGAGGGTGAGTTTTACAAATGCGAACTACTGCACCTCACCTGACTGGTCGCCGACCGGAGATCGGATTGCTTATGTCTGTCGTTCTGATGGTGGCTATAATATATTTACTTCTCAGCCCGATGGCACCGATCCTCTTCAGCTTACAAGCTCGCACTTCAATGAAGACCCAGAATGGTCTCCAAATGGGGAGGAGATTGCTTTCTCTACTACTTATGGTCGAACAGGATCGTACAACATCGCGATTATGAGAGCCGATGGAACCGGATTCCGACTCCTTTCAGATTCTCGAACTGATGACACGGATCCGGCGTGGGGACCTGTGCCTTTTTCGTAAGTATCTTCTCTCGTAGAATCAGCAAGTAGTATTTTCAAATTAAACTTTGTTCATACGCGAAAGCTTCCTATACTTGCAGTGTTCACGACTGCAAGGAAAAAGTAAGACGGATATCTCATGGACCAAGAAAGATTAATAGGAGATTTCTCCTCTGGGGGCTCAACTTCTCCTACGATCATTGTCATGGCTGCCCTACATGGAAATGAACCAGCGGGTGTTATAGCTGCGAAGCGAGTCATTTCTCAATTAGAGGTTGAAAACGTCGGGTTTTCTGGGCGCTTAATTGCGATTCATGGAAACCTAGCTGCAAGCAAAGCAAACGTACGATACCTCGACTATGACCTGAATCGACTTTGGGGGAAGGAGCCTCTTGCCGACCCAGTGATCAGGAAAGGGTGTCGCGAGTTAGACGAGCTACAACAGGTGAAAAAGCTCTTTTTGGAAGTGGTGAGTGAAGCAAAAAAGACCGGGCCAGTTTTTTGCCTAGATCTGCACACGACCTCGGGTCCATCGGCTCCATTTCTTGGTGTAGCGGATAATCATTCGTGCCTCGATTTTGCGAGACATTTCCCGCTGCCTCGCATGCAAGGTCTGGAGAAACAGGGAATTAGCGGATTATTCTATTTATATGCCGCTCAGCAGGGCATTCATACCGTAGTCGTGGAAGGCGGACAGCACGAAGCTCTGCGCTCCATTGATAACCTCGAGGCTGCGATTTGGAATGGATTACTAGCAGCAGGTTCCTTAGAAGGTCATTGTCTGACAATGGTCCAAGATAAATACCGAGAATTACTTCGCTCTCAGACTGCTCATCTGCCTGAGTGTTTTGAAATTAGTCATATCCATAGACTAGAAGAGAACGACGGGTTTAAGATGCGCCCCGGCTTTAGTAACTTCCAAAGCATCTCCGAAGGGGAGCACTTAGCCGATGATAATTCTGGGCCTATTTCTTCACCGTTTCGAGGAATGATTTTCCTTCCACGCTACCAGCCCACCGGTTCTGATGGATTTTTCCTGATCAGGGAGGGGGACAGTGATTAGAGGGCTTACGCACTCCTCTCGTTGCTGGAAGCCTAGAACCACGTGTTCCGTCCTGAGATTGGCTTTCAATACTTCTTAAAAACACTCTCTCGTGAGGAATTGGTATGCCCATCGACATATAGACACCCGTTTCGTGATTTAACACCTTGAAATTCGGCTGTTAGTATGTTGTAAACATAGGGGATTTCTTAAGAAAGGTTCAGGACTTCTCAGTTGCAAGGTTCCATGCGAAACCAGGCATCTTGGTAAGTGCAGGCATCTTGGTAAGTGCAGGCATCTTGGTAAGTTCTTGAGAAACAGCCGGAAAAGTATTTTGGAGAGTCACAGAATGAAATCAGTCAGATTAATAGTACTTGCTGCGAGTGTATTTTTTATTTCCGCATGTACCTGTACCACTAGGCCGCGTTCAATAGGAAACGTTCCTTATGCCGAAGCAGGTAGGGTGTTGAAAGATGTTCATTTTGCCTTCGATAAGTCTGATCTTACGAGTGAGGCTAAGGAGAGCTTAAAGAATAGCGCGAAATGGCTGAAGAGCCACTCTGGCGTAGACGTTACCCTTGAAGGTCACTGTGATGAGCGTGGGACACGGGAATACAACCTCGCGTTGGGTCAACGTCGTGCTCAGTCTGCTTACGACTATCTTCGAGGCTTAGGGATTGAGAGCGATCGTATGAGCATGGTGAGTTATGGGGAAGACCAGCCACTTGCTCCGGGTCATAACGAGTCTGCATGGTCTCAAAACCGCAGAGTGCATTTCCGGGTGGAAAAATAGTTCTGCTCTTTGAGATTTGACTTGTTTGGTAGCTAGCTGGGATTTTTCTCGGTGTAGTGAGACAGCAATAACGGCGTCTAGCTGGGCGGTGTTCGACCTTGGCTAGTCGCCGTATTTTGTTCTCGCGAAGGCAATCTGTGCGTTGTGTTTATTCATCTTCTTCCTTTAGACTGTAGACCACTATGAGATTATCTCTATATTTGCTCGTTTGCCTCTTAGCGCTTCAGAACTTTACCACTGGTTGTTCTTTCCCTGGACAATTCTTGGGTCGTATCGACAGAATTGAAAATGGACTCGATGACATGCGAGGCGTACAAGCAGAGATTGTTGCGAGAGTTGATGCTCTGGAGGACCGCTCGAGAAGAATCTCAGGGAGAATAGAAGAAGTCGAGTTCTCTCAAGCACAAAGATTCAGTGGTGATGTTAATACTCTTAAGGCAGATTTATCTCGCCTTCAAAGAAGGATGCCACCTCCAGCACTCGTCCCTCTCATTGCCCTTGAGGCTGATGAGATATTTGTTTCCTCACTAGAGCCTGAATTGGCCCGTGTTTTCATGAACGAGCTGACTCGAATACGCACTGGAAACTATCAACTAGCACTTCCAGGATTACAATCCCTTGTTACTAGTGATTTACTCCCTGATATCCGCGCTAGGGCGCTTTTCTGGGTGGCGGTATGTCATGAGGGGATCGCAAACAATCCTCAGGCGCTCTCGTCGTATCTTTCTCTCGCGAATGAATTTGCATCGCACGATCGGGCACCTCTAGCACTTTTTCGGCAAGCCTCGGTTTTGATTCGAATGCGAGATATGAATACAGCACGATTAACCCTCCAGAAGCTCATAGCCCAGTTTCCAGCATCACCCGAAGCGAAAGATGCTCGGGAAAAATTAAAAACACTTCAGTAGTTGCTGGGTATTATGTTAAGGCTTGTTAGAGCTCCGTCAGCCTTACATGAAAATGAGTTGTCGCATTCTGCCTGCACAATAGGGAGCTTCGATGGGCTTCATAAGGGGCACATCAGTCTTATTCGTAAAGTTGTAGCGACCGCGAAACGCAAACATTATGCTCCAGTAGTTGTTTCATTTTACCCCCATCCGCTCTCTGTTCTGCGTTCCGACTATAACCCCGAAAAAATCTCTTCACTGAGACAAAAAATGCAAATACTCGAGAATCTGGGAGTTGAGGCTTTCTACTTGATTCGCTTTACTCCGGAAGTTGCTGCGATGTCACCCGAAGAATTTGTTCAGCGGTATTTGATAGCGAATTTAAACTGCAAAGCACTTGTTGTTGGATCAGATTTTTCTATCGGAAAAAACCGCAGCGGCAATACTGAAGTGCTGAGAGAACTATGCAACTCAAGAGGGATGCTTTTCGAAATTGCCTCGCTACTTCATTGCGCAGATAAAGAAAAAATCGGCTCAAGAGAAATTCGTCGATTACTGAGGGAAGGAAACATAACAGAAGCCGAAGTACTATTAGGCCGTCCCGTTATCCTAGAAGGCAAAGTAGTAAAAGGGGATGGAAGAGGGAAGACGCTCGGTTTTCCAACGGCAAATCTCCATCTTCCATTTCCAACACCTTTACGACATGGCGTCTATGCAGCTCGTGCTACCATTGGAGAAGAGGCCAACCTTCCTGCCGTTGTGAATGTTGGAACTCGCCCAACCTTCCATACCCAGAAGGGTAAAACGCCGCCCCAAGGACCTCGTGTCTCGATTGAGGCTCATTTATTGGTTGAACGGCAACTTTCATGCTACGGAGAGATTCTAACCCTTGAGTTTTGTGCATTCTTGAGAGATGAAAAACGCTTTCCCTCAATAGAAGAGCTAAAAACGCAAATCCTCGCCGATATAAATCGCGCCCATGAGGTATTGCAATGAAGACCATTCATATTACGGTCCCAAAAGACTGTATGGGGCGAATTGACCGCATCTTGATTGATTTAATAAATATACAGGATGGAATCCAATTATCTCGCTCTCAACTTAAGCGACGTATTGAGAATGGATTGGTATTGCTCAATGGGATACCCGCTTCTAAGAGTGGAAGTATCGTATCTCCTGGTGATGAGTGCACGATACTTGAGTGGAAAGAAGAGCAAGATGCACTGCTCCAGCCATATGATTTACGCTTACCAATCCTTTTTGAAGATGAATCGATAGCAATTATTGATAAGCCTCCTCAGCTTACCGTTCATCCCGGGGCGGGAACTGGTCATCAGACTCTTATGAATGCTCTGATTGGCATGGGAGTGATTAATCCTCAACAGTTTCCAGGTAATCCTCGCCCAGGCATCGTACACCGCTTGGATCGAGATACCTCGGGCTTATTGATAGTGGCAAAGACACTACAGGCCCAAGCTGCTTTGTCCTATCAATTTCAAGAGAGGTCCCTTATTAAGAGATATACATCACTTGTGGTCAGAAATATGAAGGGCGGCCAACCCTTCGATAGAGAAGATTCTGGAAGTATCGACTCACCCATCGGGAGGGATAGTCATCACAGAACAAAAATGTGCATCCGAGAGGATGGTCGTGCCGCCAGAACTGACTGGGTCGTTCAGGAGCGTCTCCCTCACGCATATTTGCTACTGCTGACCATTCATTCTGGAAGAACTCATCAAATACGCGTACATCTTGATTCGGTAAATAGTGGTGTCCTGGGTGATCAATTGTACGGAAAATTTGATACCCTTTCACCAGCTGCGGGGCAGATTGTGGATACGCTTGGGCGACAAGCACTTCATGCATGTGAGCTTCACTTTAAGCACCCACAATCTGGCGAGACACTCTCTTATGTATCAGAGCTTCCTCATGACATAGAGGAAGCATTAAAGCGCTTTCGACAGCTGAACTGACCTATGAGTTTCCAGTTCGATCATGCAACTCAGCTCCTGTCTTCCAAGAATCTCATCGCGCACCTGGGTTGTACAGGATTCAGTGGATTCGGCGGAAGCGCTCTTACACAAACGGTTCATGATACTCGCGGCAGAATACATGGCACGACCCGTCTACTAGCACTTCATCAGGTACATGAGAACAATCTGATCGTGATAGACAGCCCCCATGACCTTGATAGGGCAGTGTTTTCAGAGGAGGATTCTCTTCACTACTATCCCATTTCGGCTGATGCGTGGTTTCTGTCCAGAGACGCATTAGTCGGTAGTGGCCTTGGTTTTTGCATTAAGACAGCAGACTGTCTACCGCTTCTATTTTTTGGAGCTCATTGGATTGCTCTGGTCCATGCTGGATGGAGAGGATTGCAAAACGGAATTATCGCTAAAACCCTTAGGCAGTTTGAACTGAAGAGCGACTGTCCGCGCTACATTGCCATTGGGCCGTGTGCCGATCCGATGCTGTATCAGGTTGGCGAGGAATTTCTAGAGCTCTTCCCGAAATCTACATTTCGCATGCCACATGGGGCAGTTCATCTCGATATGTATGCAGAAGCATGCTTTCAAATTCAACGAATGGGGGTTACTGCTCAAATTGAGAAAACAACTCTTCATACTATGAGTGACTCCCGCTTCTATTCACATCGACGGCACGCTCAACTCGCTCTCGAGGGAGGAGCTGCCACAATACAGGCTCGTAACTACTCCGTAGTTGGCTTTGATTCACACCGTTAGAATCAGCATTCGGTACTTATCTTCCCTTAACAACAGCCCTTTTTTTTAGACCGCTGTTTTGTTCGTAGAAAGTTCACCACCCACTCTTTCTGCTCGTTATTCTTGGGGGGTAGTCGTTATACAAGGGATTGGTCTTACGGAGACGCAGGTTAGAGAGGAGACGCCTGTTTTTTTCTGATATGGACAGTTACGCCTTGTTTTGAACGGCTATCCACTCTCAGAAGTACGCCTAATTTTATAGAGGAGTAGTCATGAATACCTCAGACCGTTTGGAACTTACCCGGCTCGCAAAAAATGATAGAAATGTACGCCGTTTAATTAAGAAGCATAAAGGCTATGAAGAACGGCTGCGACTTCTGGCAAAGAAAATTGGATTTACCAGTGAAGATCAACAAGAGATTACTCTCCTGAAACGCAAAAAACTACAAAGTAAAGATGAATTAGCTCGCATTCTCTACCAGTCGCGTCAACCGCTAAGAGAGGAATATTCAGAGGCTCTTCAATCTGCTGTCGGGATGTAGGGAATAGATTTCTCAGAACTGTCCGGCTTTACGCTATCCATCGGGGAGGGGAAGCAGAGTTTCTTTCTCAGTTGCCTCTGATTTCCACCTCCCAGATGCACAAACTGTGATCAACAGCGCAGTGGGGAAGCCTTTGAAGTTCTTCTTCAAAGACCATTATGCCGCACGCCGCCTCGTACTGATGCGATGTTGGGCATTCATGATTGCGTATCTTGTCTTATCGGGATCAAAGCCAAATCGTCGACAAATTGCCCGAAATGAGAAGATATATTCCTCTTCCTCTGAATTCATATATTCAATAGCTTCCTCTTTGAGTTCGCCCTTTGAATTATAGTCTTCAACAGCTCGAAGAATAATAGCTCGCATAAGCTCATGAACTGGATCGTATCCCTTTCCCCACGAGTGGGAGAGGTCCATTTGTGGTAGTCTTTCGCGGGTCATAATCTATGATCTCCAGTGCTTCATCCATGAATCACCTGTGCGAAAACCCCAAAAAAATGCCGTAGTACCTCCAGTTCTACCGCTTGAAGCATTCAGTGGTAGCTGGAATAGCTCACGGTGCCGGCAATTCCGGGAGCTTGTAAGGTTATGGCTGAGCGAAACACGCAGGTGCCTTAGTGGCAGCAAGTAACTGTAATCGTTATAGTTATTTGATATCGCTCTGCCTTTCTGTAGTTGAGTCGAAGATAATGCCCGCACGATATACCTGAGGATTTATATGTAGAAATCAGGATGTCTTCGTTATGATTCTGGGGGATGAACGTGAGAAATGAGACTATCTCAGGCGTTCCTTTTTGGAAGTGACAAAATGAAACACACTACTGCCCGAATATATCGTATCCGAATCACCATTGCCTTCTTTATGGTTTTTTTAGCCGCTCCCTTGCTGATTATTGCTGATACGCCAAAGGCTTCTCCCAACCTGCCAACAACAGAAGAGATTAAGGGAGAGATGCAAACGCTCTATCAATCTTTTCATCAGCTATTTAGACATTCCATTAATGAGAAGAAATTTCTTTCTGGGGAGATTGACGGGGAGATACAATCTCTGTTGGCCGACCTTGAGAATTCTTTTCATAAGGATGAATTAAGAAAATCGCGATTCTCCTCTGAACCAACCTATCGTTTTCTTTTACAGTCAATCGCAAGAATGGTTGAAGATGCAAATACTCGCTTCAAGGAAGGCGAACGGGGCTATGCGCTATGGCAGATAAAGAGCTTTAGCCAATACTGTATTTCATGCCATACACGACTAAAGGGCGCCGAGTTTCCGAATCCCTCCTTCGATGAGCAGTTCTTCTCTGAGATCAAGGATCCGCTGGTTATAGCCGACTATCTACTGGCATCACGTCAGTTTGAGCGGGCTGCCGCAGCTTTCCTCTCCATTGCTAAAAAGTCAGAGATCCCATACGAACGTGATCGGATGTTGGCAAAATGGCTCACTATTAAAGTTCGTGTGGGACAAAATCCCACGGTTATCCTAGAGGAGCTCAGAAACTATAAAAATGGTCGTAAACTTTCACGAAGAGAGAATAGTGAGTTGTTTCTTTGGGAACAGGGCCTAAAAAGGTGGGAAAAAGATGCGCAGACTCCGATTGAGAACTTACTTCAGTCTGGTCTCAACAAAGAACAGCAAATCAGTGGGGGAGGTGTTATAGAGCTCTTAAGAGTGACCGCAACTATACATCGTGAACTGAATGAGGGAACAACGTTACATGCCAAAAATGAAGCAGAGAAATTGTTGCTTCTTGCTCAAGCGTATCGTGAGCTACCAGGGTATTTCATGTATGAGCTACCAGAAATGCTCTTAGAGCGTGCCATTCGACTCCAAGCAGATACAGAACTTGCTCGCAAGAGCTTCCTCCTGTTGAGAGAGATTCTCATCGGTGCTTACTCTGGAAGCGGTGGAACATACCTTCCTGATGATGTAAAACTTCACCTCCGTGAGCTCGAAGATATCGCCTACGGAATCCCTGGACAAGAGACAGGCCGTGTTTAGCGAGCATGATCTACTCACTTTAGTCTCTTAACGGTGTAGTTTAAGAGTCCAGTAAGGAGCATGTGCGCAAACGACGAAAATTCCCTTGCTCGAGTATTCCCGTTTTCACCTCCACGACTTTCGCCAGCAGGAGATTGCAGGATTGCTACAGCGCTATTCAAGGCTTTTTCAGCCCTCTGGATCCTTTGCTCGGCGATCTGCTTAGCCTGTAGGACAATACCCTGACCATCTCCCTGTCGAAGATATTCCAGCGCATCCTTTACGATATCCTCCGAGGGAGGAGTTTCTGATAAAAGAACATCCTTTGAGAACGAGTCGCCGGATTCAAGCCAGAGAACATTAATAATCGAGGGCTTCTGTTCGACGAGATCTCCGCCACATCGCTTGCCTAAAAGCCCCTCATCCGCAACAACATCAAGAACATCATCGAGGACTTGAAAAGCAATGCCGAGCTCTATCCCGAAGGTTTTGAGTAAGGCCTCGACCTCTTTGGGCACATTGGCAATATGGGCTCCTGATACAGCGGCTAGTCCAAAGAGCGAGGCCGTCTTTTTTTCTGCAATCAAAAGGCTCCTTTCTTGGGTACATATTTGTTTCGATAGCGGTGCCTCCAGAATTTCTCCCTCTGTCAGCTGCACGCACGCTGACTCTGTCTCTTGAACGATAAACTCGTCTAGGTGCGCGCAGAGCGAAAAGGCTCGAACCAGAAGAAAGTCTCCAGCTAATAGTGTGGCTGATTCTCCAAAAGTAATATGGGGAGAAGGTTTCCCTCTGCGGAGAGGAGAGTGATCGATGATGTCATCATGCAGCAGAGTAGCCATATGGATAAGCTCAATTCCAGCGGCAATATCAAACAACTCGTGTCTTGATTCTTGTGCAATCCCACACATATCAGCCGTACACAGAGTCAATGCAGGCCGAATTCGCTTCCCACCAAGCTCAAGGAGGTACTCGGGTATCTCCGTTAAGAGGCTGGCATTCGAGGTAAACTTCGAACGAATGAGGTTTTCTACTTCAGACATCCCTGGATAGGAAAGTAGCTGCGCTCCGAGCTTCGCCTGCGAGTCTGAATCTGGATGTGAATTCTCTCTTACAGAATTCTCTGCGACGTTTGATCCTCGATAATTACTAGCATTCTCTGACATAAATTATCATCCCCTTGAATGGACAAAGCATGCCACACTCTAAGACGAATTTGGAGTATTGGTGCAAGATTTTATTCTCTCAGATCAGACGAGCTCCGTATCCGAGTAAGATTAAGCGTTATCAAGATTCCCGAAGAGCTTTTCAGCTAAGGTCCAAGCGGGAGTAAGAGCTATAGATTTCATATCTGCCTTTTCATACAGAGAGAAGAGATATCCCTGAAGCTCACCGGAGAAAGTTGAGTTGTACTCCTTACATGAAACCGTTTTATTTTTAATTACTGCGATATACTCCCCGTGCTTGATAATAACCCAATGTCCCTCCCACTGAACTACATCTACGAAAGCATTTACCGTTCCATTCAATTCTCGCTTTTCTCCCGAGAGCCATGTAAACCCCGCCTCTTCGGCATTTCCCCTAATTACCTCCTGAGACTGAAGAAATGGATCACTCATCTGAAGTCCGATATCTCCATTTTTCGCCTGATAGGCGGCAAATTCCTTCGTTTGATATAAATCTTTTCCTGAACGAGAGCGCTTAAGCTCTGTGTTACAGAGCGTGCTTGCATGAAGGTCTGCAACATTGACAAGAAGTAAAAGAAACACATTGAAAGTGAATACTGATTTTTGAATTCTTGATAACATACGATATCCCCTGGCTCTCTGTTTGTTCTCAGACCTTGCATTTACTAATCATTAAAAATGAGCTTTCTGCTTCTATAAAAGGGGGACGAGTTATGCTCTTTCAGCGTGTTTGGTAACATTTATGGTAAAATTGGCAATTCCTCCTATGACTCTCTGAGAAAAGCAGTTAGGGGTCGTTAAGATATTCTATGGGGATTGGAGCTGATAAAGATGGGTTTACTGATGATATAGCTGTATGATGAGGATCGCGCTCGTCGTAGCAACAATAATGGACCCGAAAAGTCCCGCTAGGAGAGGAGTAAATCCCAGCTTTTTGAAAGCGTTTAATCGCGTATTGGCTCCAACTCCAGCCATACCGATGAGGATAAGAAACTTTCCTACATATACTGCTTGAGCACTGAATCCGTCTGGTAGTAGTTCTTCGCTATACAGAAACGCCATCAGGAAATATCCGAAGAGAAACCACGGAAGCGCCTTTGCTACCGAGTATTTCGCGTTCATACGGTTTTCGGAGGTTCCTTCAGCTGACGCAGGAGTAAACCAAAGAGCAACCCCGAAGGCGAGCGGAGCTATGAAGCAGTTGCGAAGGAGCTTCACGCCGGTAGCTGTTTTACCCGCAACTTCTGAGAACATAAAACCAGCACCCACAACCTGGGGAGTAGAGTGAATTGCCGTTCCTGCGAAGATTCCAAAGACTTCATCTGATACTCCAAGTGATTGAGCGATGGTTGGATAGAGGACGAGTGCCGCGATACCCCAGAGAGCAATTACTCCGATAGCATAGCTTGTCTCTTCCTCACTCGCCTTCATCAATGGTGCTGTGATTGCAATAGCGGTACCACCACAAATCGTAGTACCAAGACCGAGGAGAAGTGCTAACTTTGGAGGCAATCGCAGAAAATACGCGAACAAGACGATAGCGATAAGACCTGTAAGCATTGTTCCGACGACTATGAGCAAAAGAGCGAATCCCTGCTCGAAGAACTGGTAGTAATTGAAAGATGCTCCAAGAAGCACGATACCAAGTGCCAGAGGTTTTTCGAACGCCTTGACCCCAGATTCACAGGAACGAGGAATCGTTGAGCTGTTTGATAAAACCATTCCGATAACAATCGCAAGGATAGCTGCTTCAAGGGGATGCTTGCCAGCAACCTCGATCATGCTAGAGATTACAGAGGCGACCAGAGCTATCACCGCTAAGAGGCTCCACCCCGTTACGTATTGACTGTAGGAGGAAAGTAACATGGGTATCTTCTTAGCACATTGAAGTTTGGGGCAATAGCCGCCATCACGCCTGCATAAGGATAACTCGCGAAAGAAACATACAGGATTTGAAAATATGCAGGTGCATCACAAAATTTCACAGCTTTGATCAACTGAATAATTTAAGAGATAATTGGATCGCGAAAAGCCAAGACAAAGAAACCGTATAGCGAAACATGAGAGATCCAGTCAAAATTTAGAATGCAAAAGGGTAGGGCTTCAGTGCGAACAGGGGCTTCAGTGCGAACAGGGGCTTCAGTGCAAACAGGGGCTTCAGTGCAAACAGGGGCTTCAGTGCAAAAGGAGCTTCAATAGTGTGAAGAATGAATTGGCGTCCCCAAGGGGACTCGAACCCCTGTTACCAGCGTGAAAGGCCGGTGTCCTAACCACTAGACGATGGGGACGCCTGACTTGAGACCGTATGGATACCCACTAGAGAGGAGTTCGTCAAGAGATTGACTGAAAAAGGCGATTATGTCGGTACAGATTAGTGAGAATGAGCTGAATATGGCCGCCTCAGCGATTGGCATCGACCTGATGGGTATCGCTCCTGAAGCTGAACTGAATCATGAGGAGATTGCGCGTTTACGCCTCTGGCAAGAATCCGGCTATGCTGGCGAGATGTCCTATCTCCAGCGTGACCCAGCGGAGAGGGGAGAACCGACAAGATTCGTTCCCGGCACCACGACTATCTTAACCTTTGCCGTTCCCTATCGAGCACTTGCCAAGCAACCGCTTCAATTAGGATTTGGAAGAATAGCCCGATACGCTTTAGGAAAGGATTACCATCGGGTAATTAAGAAACGGCTACAAAAGTTGAAAGAAACATTCACCGACTCAGAGGAACTCATTTGGCGACCGGTAGCAGATAGCTTCCCCATTTTGGAGAGAGCCTATGCACAAAGAGCTGGAATCGGATTTATCGGTAAAAATACGATGTTAATACGAGAGAAAATTGGCAGCTTTTTTTTTCTCGGTGAAGTATTAACAAATATCAACGTTGTTCAGAAATCCAACAGGCTCGCTACTATTGATACCCAGTGCGGCTCTTGTCAAAAATGTATACAAGATTGCCCGACCGAAGCATTTGTTCAACCCTATACTATGGATGCACGAAAATGTATCTCATACCTAACAATAGAAAAGCGTGGAAAGTTTACGGAATGGGAGTCAAAAGCAGTAGCAGAGTGGTTATTTGGATGTGATATCTGTCAAGAAGTATGTCCCTTCAATCATACTCGTTTAAAGGGGGATCATATTCCAATATGGGAAGAATTTGATGGAAATCACAGTCAACTCGACCTGAAACCACTCTTTTATTTACGAACAGAGGAGGAATTTAGGGATCACTTCAAGGGAAGAGCGATTTTGCGAGCTGGAAGAGAAGGGCTGCTGAGAAACGCTCTCGCGGTCCTACGAAATACTAAGGCACATTCGACCTTCCTAGAAATTGGTGACTTAGCGCTCTCGGATGAGTCCAGCTATATAAGAGAAGATGCCCTGTTTACAGACGGATATTTGAAAAGCCTATAACTTTGTCTCGGTGTTATTCCAGAAGACAGAAGCGAATTTACTTCACTTCAATCGTGGTCGACGACAATGCGGTAAAACGAGGATTATTTACCGAGAATGTCTGTCGATCATCAACATCAGCAACATCAACATCCACCGCAACGGTGCTTGGGGATAGGAGTTCTGTTCCTTCAACCAAAAAGCTAATTTCAGCCTCCCGTCGAGATATCGGGATACTCGCCATATCTACATAGAAAAGGATGTACTGCACATTACTTCCATTGAAAGTACGAGCATCAATTAAAACATCATCAAGATCTCGACGAGAGAAAAGGGGGGTAGTCGTAAGGAAGTCGAGAGAATCTGGAATCACCAACTTAATAATCATCCCGTTAGAGTCCTCGACCTGAATATCTCGCAACTCTACCGTAACAAGAGACCTATCTCCAGAATCAATGGTTCTTGGGGACACCTGTATTGATGCTGCCGCGGGATTTCCAGCAGACGCAGATGGGCCACCTCCTCCGCCTCC
>RFPC01000001.1 GCA_009926305.1 bacterium | reverse complement strand
ATCCCTCATCTTCTTCCTTCTGATAAAGGCCCGTTAACTTTTTTCATTTTCCAGTGGTTAAAAGAGATTTTAAAAGAAGACATTCGAAAGGAATCCCTTGCTTATCTAAGGACATTAACCACCTTACAACCCCTTTTGCAGGAAAGAGCTCTCTTTTCATTGGCTACTCAAACAGCCTCTGTATTGGATGCCTATCAAAACTATCGACCTCACATGCTTTTGCAATGGGCGAAAGGAGAGCAGCCTGATGATCCAATTATCTCCTGGCAAGCAGAATTATGGCGATATTTGCTTGCTAGATGGGCTAAAAAAGTGGAGTATCCATGTGATCGGGCTACTCTTTTTGATAGACAACTCGCGGTGTTTTCTGAATCAAAAATAAAGGGGAATATTTCTAATAATCACCTTTTTATTTTCAATGCCGGTTTATTACCTGAGCCTTTTTTAAGATTGATTGAAGAATAT
The DNA here is from genome assembly GCA_009926305.1 of bacterium. Classification (NCBI taxonomy): domain Bacteria; species bacterium. The sequence goes on along the minus strand of RFPC01000001.1, from coordinate 99,215 downwards.
CCATCCTCGACCTCAATCTCTATTTATTCTCTTCTCCGAGATCAGGAGTCGCTTTTCTCAGAGCAATTTTCGATGGAATCTGAAGCGATTTTGAACTCATTTCATCAATTAAATGATTTTGAAGTTTCGAAAATCCCTTCATCAAAAGAACCAGAACGCAAATTTGATTCTAAACAGCACCCTCCTCATCTACACAGGAGTTCATTATCAATCCTAAAATCAGCTACTCGGGCCGTAACAGGTAAGGAATTTATAGATGATTCTATAGAGATACATTCCTGTCATCATGAATTGCGAGAAGTAGAAGTTCTTCACCAGCAACTCTACTTATGGCTAGAAACTTATCCGGACTTAAAACCTTCCGACATTGTAATTGTAAGTCCAGATATTAAGGCGTATGCACCGTTTATTTCAGCCGTTTTTAATCAGGAAAATGAGGGCTTGCCAAGAATTCCATATACCATCACTGAGAGAGCACCGACCTTTGCAAATGAACTGGATGCATTTCTGCATTTTCTGAATATACTCACAAGTCGATTTGAGCCTGAAAAAATCTTGGGACTCCTTCGGTATGAATCTATTATGGAGTCCTTTCAACTATCTGAATCTCAGTTATTCAAGATCCGTCGTTGGGTTAATCAGAATCGAGTTTTATGGGCCTATGACGCCGATCACAAGCTTGATTTGAATCAACCTTGTTCAGAATCCTTAACCTGGAAACAATTTTTTTCTCGTGCCTGGAACTCACATTTATGGGGAAAAGATCTTACAGATCCTTTTGCGGGTGATACATTCAGTCTCCTAGATTCTGAAGATGTCCGCCTGCTAAGTATTCTTCAAGAACTTCTGAGTACACTAAATGAGGCTCGAAAATGGAGCATGAAATCAGGAAAATCTGCAGGAGACCAGATTGAAGCGTTGACTAATTGGGCTCAATATCTGTTTCGGTCCAATCCATCCATTCTTCAAAAGGAAATTCCAGTTTCAATAAAATCTCTTTTAGATGCGATTCAGTCTGATATCACTCAATCTGAATCGGACTCAATGGATCTACCGTTTGAGTTTTTACTCAAACATATCACGAACTTGACTTCTCGAACCTCAAGTTCTGCAGCAAGATTTGGACAGGGAGTTCTCTTTTCAAATATGGTTCCACTTCGAGGAATTCCAGCTAAGATTATTGGAGTGATTGGAATTGACGGCGCCCGTTTTCCCAGGTCTTATTCCGCTCCTGAATTCGACATTATGAGTCTTTACCCACTTCCGACAGAACGGGATAGAAAACGAGAGGATCGGCAGCTTTTTTATGAAGCTATAATGGCTGCTAAACAAAAAGTTTACATCAGCTATATTGGGCAAAATCAGAAAGATAATAGCGAGATTGAACCCTCTCCGGTTGTTGTAGAATTTCTGGATCTGCTTAGTCGAATATTTCCAAACAGTGATACAGATAAGGGTATCCTATCTGAGGCCATGTACGGCTATTCTACTCGTTATTTTTTGGACTCAATCCAACCAACACACGAGTTTGTGATAGTGGATCAAGATCTCTCTTCGATGGATTCAGTGCCTGTTACAATGAATAATCCAGTCTATGTAAAGCGATTCGCTGAATTGGCAACTCTGAACAATTCGACAAATCACTATTCACAAAGTCAAATTGTTTTTGAACAGATCATATCCCAATCCGAAATTTCATTTGTTTCTCCTGAAAGCCCTCAAAAGAATCAAAATCAATCCACTCAAAATCAGGATGTGAGTGTTGATTCGTTGATTTCATTACCCCCTTGCCATTATCACATGATGGGAAGCCGCCACTTCAATACCACACTTCCATTGGCTCTATCTATACCTGATCACGTTTCTTTCAGCTACCGCCTCTTGCTTTCAATCTTTAACCACCTAAATTTCCCTAACGATTCTCTCTATTTCGAGCAAGAACGCTCCTGTTGCCATTGAAATAAAGCCGTAGAATCGTGGTTCATGCGTATCTCGGACTGCAACAGGTTATGCTGCTAAGTCGAACATTTCATTCAAAGAATCCAGCAGACAATCGGGAAGAACCGCATCATTATGAAGAAGCTGCATCGACGAATCCACGAAGCTACCGTTTGGGGCCTAGTAGACACTACAACGGGGCATCTCCGCTCGACTGATATCAGAGCGCGGAGATACCCCGCAGATTATTCCAAACTCGGCCTAGTGCTCTCCTTGCCTAGAAAGAGATGCCGCTAGACTGAATCGGCGTATTCTCGGCTTCTTGTCGCGCAGTCTCAGCTAACTCTTTTACGCGTCTTCGAAACTTTCTTGCTCGTCTCTTTGCCCCACCTTGCTTCAGGATACGAGATAGACGCTTCCCTATTACCTCAAGCTCATTAATATCATCAATGTAATCGAATCGAGCACCTGAGTGATCTAACACTGTGATTGTTGGATCATCACACTGATAAGTAATGGTCGGAAGGTCAATCCAAATGCCCCATGCATCGATAGCAGCATCCGCAGACTGTTGTTCTAAAGAGCGAATTCGCCGCCGTTTTTGAGGGTTTCTCTTTCTTGCCTTTCGCGCAATTCGGCGATTGAGGGTATCCATATCCTTCCCAAGACCATCCAAGGTAAAAAGTATGGAAGTATTATCCTCTTCCTCACATGGATCATCGAATGATTCCTCGTAAATTTCAAATTCGATCTCACACGATGCTCCAGAAAGATTAAGGCCTGTCATGTACGCATTAACCCCGGTGCATGAAAAATCAATCGAAATGACATCACCAGGCAAGGCTTGTGTCGTTGGAATACCAAAGAAGAAATCCTGATCAGAAGCTACAGAAGAGCCACTATTCACAGAAGCTATTGAGCCATCTGGTAATGGAGAGAACTCCAGAATTGAATCGCTTCCATCCGGCATACTACATGCCCCTTGAATCTCTACCTCTGTTCCATAAAGAAACTGATCGAGTCCTGAAGGGCTCAAACCATCGGAAAGCGTGAGGAAAGAAATTGAACAGCTTGGAGTGTAGTCAAATGGCCACTCGTGAATATCGAGTCGTCCATACCGTGAATAACAAAAGTCTTCTTCCTCTTCTTCTTCCTCTGAAGAGTCATCGTCCGAGGAACAATCATCTGAAGAATGATCATCTGAAGAGTAGTCACGCGAAGAATTGTCATCTGAAGAATAGTCATCGGATGAATAGCCTTGAGAGGAATAGCCACCTGAATAATCATCGTCAGAGGAGTGATCGTCAGACGAATTATCGTCAGATGAATAGTCGTCAGAAGAGTTATCGTCAGATGAATTATCGTCAGAAGAGCAATCATCAGATGAATCATCATCATGAGGATCTCCGGGATATGTATTCGTATTACATACGCAGCTTCCAGGAGTCACATAACCGCCACCAAATGGATATGTTGGTCCAGAAGAACCTGTTTGATCAGAATAACACACATTAAGATCTTGATAGACGTCCATCCATATTCCAATCTCACCAGTTGAGACGAACCCCTGCCATTGCGGGAAGCTATTGCTTGGCATGTTAAATCCTGAGATGTCGAGTTGAAGCTCAAAATAGACCCGATCTCCATCTATCTCTTTTACCGCCAGTAACACTTCAGGGAGCGATGCATCTCCCGAAATAAGGATCTCTCCACCAGGATTGAACAAAGAATCGAGCATTCGAGTACCGACAGTCTGATGGATGTACCGAGCTACTGTAATACGAGGCACAGTATCAGAACCATCAAATACCACTATAGGTGCGTCTCCGTTCCCCGACGGCATACCTCCACCATTCATCACTACCGCAAAGGCATTCGGCAATGCATCAGTGAGATACCGCGAAAGCGTGAGCTGAAAACGGACGGTCTGCTCATTTTCATCAAGTTCTACAATGAACGTCTCAAGCAGCCCAACTGGTCTTGAAGGTCCGCCTCCTAGTGGCCGAAGCTCCACTCCTGGAACAACTTCTTCAAATCCAAATTGACGTACTTGAGCCTCTACTACCGTGTTGTCCAGCAGAAGAAGGTTACAGATAGCAAATAGACCCACTAGCGTAGGGATAAAGCCTTTTCTTACAGACAACCCTTCTCCATCCCTATTTCCAATATATTTCACGAGAAATCCTCTTCTAAATGACTCACTACGTGCGGACAAAATCCGCATCAACACTCGTATTTTTCATGCGCTAGTCTCCATGACTGACCTCGCTAAGCAAATATTTCTGTACTGAATTGTTCATAAGCGTTTGAAGACACCAATACCACCTCAATGCACTCACACGAGCCTAAACCTACACCTCAGCAACCTATTGAAATTCATGGTAAATTCATCTACGAACCGGCGAGAGCACTACTAGATTGGTGTTGTTCTTTCTTCCTATCGCTCGTACAAAGTCTCACACGAGCTTTCCTCAGAGGTATTCCCTACTTCCCATTCTCCCTCGCTTACGAAACATGTGCTAAAAGGGACGAAAAGAGAGCAAAAACGGGGAAAAGAAAGGCTGAGACGTAAAAAAAGTCTGAGGCACGGTCCGAAACACACCAAAATCCACCACTCCGCTCGCCGGACTATAACGAGGTTCTGAAACAAAATCCACTATAGATTGGGAGTTATCTCGAGGGAATTTACGATAAAAATGACAAGGCAGGTCGACCAAAGACCTCCTCCACCGCATCACATACATCCTCTGAGATATTGATAAGAATTTGATTTTCTTGCTTATCTCTTAGCTGAAACACCACATCGCCAGCTTCATTCTCCAAAACTAACCGTACTGGACAGGTACCAGCATGGTCTGCAAATAACTTCGTCAGGCGCTCTAATCGCTCTTCAGTGGCCTCAGCTGCTGAGATTCGAAGTTCTCCAGCACTCGCCGTTTTCTCACGGCAGGAAAAGAGAGACTCCATGGACTCTACAATAAATGTCACCCGTTCATCAGCCACATCAACCCTACCAGTGGCAACGAGCGGCTCATCAGCAATCATTAAAGAAGCGATTTTTTGATATGAATCTGGCCAGGCAATTGAGTCTACTGTTCCCGTGGGATCTTCAAACATGAAAGAAGCATAACGATCTCCCTTCCGAGTATTTCTCAGTCGTAAAGCAGTAATCACACCACCTACTTTTACTTGCACACCACTTTTCAACTCCTTGAGCTTATGAACAGACCGCGCTCCGATACTCGTGAGAAGCGCACTGTACTTCGCTATTGGATGACCCGATATATAAAATCCAAGTGCCTCGCGCTCGTATGCAAGTCGCTTATTCGTTGGCCAATCTGGAACAGTAATGTTTTTGCGGGGGATACGACTGCTTTGTTCGCTTGCTCCGAACAGCCCTATTTGATTCGTATCTTTCTCTCTTTGCAACGCTTGCCCTGCACGAAGAACATCTTCCAATCGTTCGTACATCGTGCTTCTCCTTTGCCCACACGAATCAAAGGCGCCACATTTTATAAAACTCTCAAGCACTCTTCTGTTGATTGCACGAAGATCGACTCGCTCAACGAAATCCTCTAGTGAATCGAAGCTGCCACCGTTCTCACGAGCCTCTACTATCTTCTCTACTGCCTTTTCTCCAACTCCCTTTACCGCCGAGAGTCCATAACAAATCTTTCCCTCATGCACCGAAAAATTTGCTACACTGAGATTCACGTCAGGCGGAAGCACTGCTGTTCCTTGCTTCCTACAGTCATTCAAATTCTTTAAAGTCTTATCACTATCTCCCATCTCAAGTGACATTAACGCAGCCATAAATTCAACGGGATAATGACATTTCAAATATGCGGTATGGTACGAGATCAGGGCATAGGCAGCCGAGTGACTCCTGTTAAAACCATACCGAGCAAAGGTTTCCATTTGATCAAAAATTTCTTTCGCTGAGCTCTCTTTAATCTCTCGCGCTAATGCTCCTTCCATGAATCTTGAACGCTGAGCGGCCATTTCCTCGGGGATCTTCTTCCCCATCGCTCTGCGGAGGAGATCTGCTTCTGCAAGTGAATATCCTGCAAGCTCTCTTGCGAGCTGCATAATCTGCTCTTGGTAAAGGATGATCCCATACGTATCAGAGAGAATGTCTTCCATTAATTCGTGGAGATACTCTGTCTCTTCGCGCCCATTTTTTCGCTCGATATAATGTTCCGCCATCCCTGAATCAAGCGGTCCCGGACGATACAGTGCGAGAATAGCAACAAGGTCATCAAAGCCGCTTGGCTTCAACCTCATAGTCATCTCTGTTATTCCCGTTGACTCGAGTTGAAAGACCCCTGTGGTCTTACCAGCAGTCAACATAGCGTATGTTTCAGGGTCATCGAGTGGAAGGGTCGACAAATTAATGTCCTCCCCCTGACTGTCTGCAATCAAGCTAATAGCGGTATAAAGAACCGTTAAGGTCTTTAATCCAAGAAAGTCAAACTTTACGAGCCCAATCTTCTCTACATCCTTCATCGAGAATTGGGTTACATCATTTCCTTCCTTATCCACCATCATGGGAAGGAATTCGGTCAGCGCTCTATCTCCAATAACTACTCCAGCAGCATGAGTAGAGGAGTGCCTTGTAAGCCCTTCAACTTTGATAGCCAGTGATATAAGATCTTCCCCCTCCCCTTCAGCATAGGCTTTCAGTTTGGGCTCCATCTTGAGAGCCTCTTGAAGTGAGAAATCGAAACCCTGGCGTGGTGCAGGAACAAGTTGCGCCACTCTGTCCATCTCTGCGTAGCTCTTCCCGAGCGCCCTGCCAACATCTTTTATTGCTGCCTTTGCCTTCAGAGTCCCGAAAGTGGCAATTTGCGCCACATTTTCTTTTCCATACTTCTCAACAACATACTTGATGACCCGATCTCGACCATGAATACAAAAGTCCACATCGATATCAGGAAGCGATACCCGCTCCGGATTGAGGAATCGTTCAAATAAAAGTTTGTGCTCTATCGGATCAAGTTCTGTGATTTGCATGGCATAAGCCACAAGAGAGCCAGCAGCACTCCCTCGACCTGGACCCACAGGAACTCCATTTTCCTTGGCCCAAATAATAAAATCTGCCACCACCAGGAAATATCCTGCAAAGCCCATCTTCTTGATCAGCTCCAGCTCAGAGTCTAATCTCTCCCAATAGACATCCTCAGCAACCTCTGGATTCTGTGCTTTAACAAGCTCCAATCGCTCAACAAGACCCTCTTTCGCACTCCGAATCATCATGTCTTCTAGAGTCTCTCCCTTAGGAGGTTCGAAACGAGGCATGTAATACGTTGAAAAATTAAACTCTAAATTACAACGCTCAGCAATCTCAACGGTATTCTTTACTGCCTCGACTGCATACGGAAACGCCCCAAACTCTTGGATCATTTCATCTCCACTCTTCAAATGGAGCGTCAATCCGACGTGTCGCAAACGATCTGGATCCGTTATCTGCTTTCCAGTAGAGATACACATGAGCACTTCTTGTGCGAAATGATCGTCTTCCGAGAGATAGTGGCAGTCAGTCGAAGCTACCACTGGAACACCCTTGTGCTTTGCGAGATCAGCACAGAGCTCATTCAATTTTTGTTGCTCTGCTATTGGGTGGGGCTGAAGCTCAAGATAATACCGATCGGAAAAAGTTTTTGCGTAAAACTCAACTCGCTCCTGGGCTACGTCAAGCTGCTCCTGAAGAGCACATTGCCCAATTTCACTCCCGAGACACCCGCTCAATACAATAAGTCCCTCATTGTGCTGCTTCAGTAACTCATGATCTACCCTGGGCTTAAAGTAAAAACCCTCTCGATATGCGAGAGAAACGAGTCGACATAAATTTTTATAGCCCACCTCGTTCATCGCAAGCACGGTCAGGTGATATGTCCCCGCACCACCCTGACCAATCGGAGTTCTGTCCAAGCGAGAGCCGTTCGTAACATACAACTCACACCCTATTATCGGCTTAATTCCCGCCTTATGCGCGCCAGAGTAAAATTGAATAGCACCATGCATATTTCCATGGTCTGTGATAGCTATAGCAGGCTGGGAGAGTGAAGCTGCTCTAGCAAGGACGTCATCAATTCTGTTCAAGCCATCAAGTAAGCTATACTGTGTATGCAGATGGAGATGAGCAAACGGAGTCGAGGTCATTAAAACTACTACCAATTTCTTGAGGGTTGATGGTGCACTGTATCACCAGAGATAGCAACAAACATCACGTTTCCGCCCACTTTGTCTGGCCTATTTTTATCGCCGGCTCGCAGGTGTCACCATCTGCCTACCGAAAACTCCCTACATTTTTTCATATTTGTCAGACGGTACAAGATGTCCTCAAGGCAGCAGAACGCGCCTCCCTAGTCGGTCTTGGCGGTATCATTCTCTATGAGCTGCTTCCAGAAAAATCCATAAATGCTTCATCATCGCTCTCAGCGGACTCCCCGCTTATCCATACTTTACAAGCAATTAATCATGCGTTTCCCGAGCTTGTTACGATTGTTGACCTCTGTGTCTGCCAATACACTCATGATTCTCACTGTCGAATCCAAAATGATGAACAACAAACGATTCAACATCTGTACCAACAAGCGACTTTGCTCCTCGAAGCGGGCGCAAAAGGACTTATGCCCAGTGGCATGATTCCCTTGTTCTCAAAAAAACTCCGCATTTGGAGTAATACACAGGGACTATCAACACCGTTCATACTCTCACAAACTGCTAAATTTCACTCTCCTCTCTTTGCACCCTTCCGCTCATCTGAAGGAATGAATACGGGGGTCGATAAATCAGAGTATCAACTTAGACCAGAACAGCATGAATTGGCGCTCTCCTTTATCGAAGCAGAATTAGACTTGGGAGCGGACTGCGCTCTCGTAAAGCCAGGAATTACATATATGGAGATACTTCATCAAGCCCGGGCAGCACAGCCGAAGCAAAAACTCGGTAGCTTTATTACCAGTGGAGAACACGAAATCATGTATTCGCTGGCCTCCTCTGCCTCAAAAGCCGACCCGCTCTATTTTCTCAAATCATCAACAGAATATCTGCTGAATTCAGAAATTGATGTTATCGTTTCGTATTGCGCAGACCGAATTGTTGAGAGTCTAAGCAGATAAAGAGACACGCACGGTAACATGAGCAAACAATTTCAAAGAAAAAAAGAGAACTTTACCTGCGACCAGTGCAATACCCTCGTTCAAGGCAATGGCTATACAAACCACTGTCCGAAATGCCTTTGGAGCAAACACGTTGACATACAGCCAGGAGATCGTGCAGAAACATGTCATGGTGGGATGAAACCGATTGCTCTACTCCCAAAAACTGGTGGCGGACTGGAACACGCACGTATTCTTCATAAGTGCGTACAATGCGGTTACGAAAAGTGGAATGAGAGCTCATCAGAGGACTCCTCGGAGAGCCTATTAGCGCTATTCGCCCAAAGAGAACCGTGACCTTTTATAACTCCGCTCGCGTTGCAACGCGACGTATCGATTCAAATGATCGGTCTGGTAATCGAACGCGAGAATTACGACTCCCGACCTGAGCCAAGGCACTTGCACTGGAAAAACTATAAAGATTGAAGGAAAGCTTAGGCCACTGCGCAGCAAAGTAGCTCTTCGTATCAAGGTGTGTAAGGTCAAAGGTCCGAAATCCAAAATCTTCAACCAGCCGAGGTATTGCCTTCATCTGATGCGGAGTCTTATCGAGCCTGCTTGGAATAATAACCCCTCCCCGTTTCTCAACACGCTCTATCACCTGTCCTATCGAAGCCCTCAAGGTAAAGGAAGAATCTCCGTAGGTAGCCTCTGGCACATTAAGCTCTTTTAGAAAGTCTTCAACATCATGCGATGTATAATTTTCTGCAAATAAGCAGACCAAAACAATATCATTACACTCATCGAGGCTACAGCGTAAGCTGACACCCGGCAGAACAGTGATTTTACTTCCAGTAGCCGCCTTTACAACTGGATCAATAAATCTCCCGGAATAAAAATCAGTCACGCCGATAACATCTAACCCTTTAACCTTCGCAAGGCGTACAATTGCCGGTGCAGTATCGATTCCCTCAATACCAAGATATCCAAGTGAGGCTGGGCTATGAATTCTTAAATCCAAGATAAAATTTTTCGTTCTCGGACTTTTGGTTTTTACCACCTTCTCGCGAATTGATTTCGTTTTGCTGCCCATACATTTCCCTGAAGTCTTAACCAAACTACCAATCTTTTCGTCTAGAACTTACCGACGGCAACCTGATTCTGAGTCGCCAGACAGAGTCCAATACAACAGGAGGAAACAGCTGATGGCGGAAGACAGAATGGTCCATCACTTTGGATGCGGACTCATGCGCTAAAGTTTTGATTTTTCTGCTTTTATCTAAGGATTTTTTCTAAGTAGCTGATACTCCGTCCCTCAGATAGCCTCAAAAAGGCTCAGGCGGCGTCTTTTGAAAAGGAAATGCGCAATTGTGTCACCCGATTCTCGTCAACACACTCAACTGAAACCAACGCTCCATTCGACTTTACTTTTTCACCCACCTCAGGAATCCGACCGAGTTGCCCTATGATGAACCCAGCGACAGTGTCATATTCACCAGCTGGAAGGATAATTCCATGCTCCGACTCCAGGTCCGCCAGTGACGTACCTCCGTCAACGAGAAGCTCACCAGATTTCATAACGGTAATCTCTTGCTCTTCTTCACGGACATCGGTTTCATCGAAGATATCACCAACAATCTCTTCAAGAAGATCTTCAAGCGTTAGGATTCCGTCAACACCCCCATGCTCATCTAATACCACAGCAAGATGAGCCTGTGACGCTCGCAGACGTTTCAACACTTCATCTCCTCGCAGCTCACCATCGACAAATACCACTTGACGAATATACGGCTCGACTGAGAACTGTTTGACTTCAGAACCAATGAGCGACATCAGGTCTTTCGCCAACAACATGCCACGCACTTCATCAAGCTGATCTCCTGTAACCAGCACACGAGAAAAACCTGCCTCTGCAAGCACACTGCGTAGCTCATCCAATGTCGTCTCGGTGTCTATCGATACGATATCTGCCCGAGGAGTCATTATTTCACGAGCACGTATTTCTGATAGACGAAGCGCTCCATGCAATAATTCGGACTCTGCATCATCAAGCGCTCCTGCCTGCGTGCTATGCTCTATGACAGACTCAAGGTCCTCTGCCGATAAAGTAATCTCTCGAGCAGAAGGGATCGCATCGATCTGTCCAGAACGCGCCACGAAGTGTAGCACCCCACGGATCGGCATTTGGATAGGCTGCATGAATAGCGATAAACCCTCACCTAACCACCCCAAAGAGAGCAGCACCTTTTCTGGTGATTTCATTCCAAAGGCACTGAGAACTTGAGTAAAAAGTACTGCGATGAATGTGATAAACAAAGCAAAAAGAAGAAATAATACTATCGTCGTCACGCCTGATAGCGATAATGTCACGTTTCCATCAAGCCAAGGGTACGAGATAAACAATACCCATACGCCCGAGCTGAGAGCACACAGAAACCGACCTACATGTGCTGCTAGGATGTGCCTATCCGCGTTCTGCAATACCCGAAGTGCAAGCTTTGCTCCCCAGACTCCCTCCTCTTTGAAACGCTCTATGACAGAGAGAGAAGCCCGACTCACCGCCAACTTAAATAAGGCAAAAATTCCGTAACCAACTATTGAAAGGGAAAGGGCCACGAGAGATAAAAAGCTCATTTGTCCCTCTCTTCACCACGTTTAAGAATAACAAAGGATGGAATAGAAAAATTCGGCAAAGAAATTCTCCGTCCCGGCTCAGGCTCCATATCTTCACGGTGTAATGGGTCTTCACGGTGTAATGGGCTCTTCCGTCTTCTCTGCACTGATATCGACACTACTCTCTATTAACTCCTATTCTCCGTTCACTCCGCTTGCACGAGGCCTCTCAGGAACCTGATCACTACTACAAAGAGCATTCCCGAGGACCTTTGCACAGAGGTCGAAGCGTATCACGTGCTATCAAACCTTTTTCTATGCTGTCTCTCGCTTCTGAGACTCCACAGCTACTTGGGCAATCGGCGACGAACAGTCAGCATCCTGCTGTAGCACCAACTCAACACCCTTTTTCCCTCTCAGCCTAGCTTCTTCAAGGGTCTAGCATTTCTGAGAGGATGTTCGCCTACGAGGGCAACTCTCTCTCTTCCAAGACCGTGATAACTATTTCATAATGATCTTATGAAGATAGAGCCCTGTCAACACACCGTGACGAAATGTTTTAAAGGCAGGTTTTGGAATCCTTAGTGGATACCATCAAATATTCGGAGCTGATATGACCCCAACCCGCGAAATAATGTGGAATGTAAGTAGCTTGCCAAATACTGTGGCGATGTACGCATTCATGGCTGTGTCTCTGTTTGTTGCAGCAATTGGTCTACTGCGACACCTAGAGCTCATCCTCTCTGGAGCAGCTGACTCGGAGTATCGCCAGAGTTTTCCCGCTCGAATCAGAAGCCTGTTCGTTAAGGCGTTTCTCCAGAAAAAGGTGGTTCAAAAGAAGAGCGTGGGTGCATTTCATACCCTCATTTATTTTGGTTTTTTTGTTCTACTTTTTACCACGACAATGGTTCTCATTGATCACGACCTTGGAATTCGCATCTATCAGGGGGATTTTTATCTCGCGGTTACTCTTCTTTCAGATATCTTCGGTTTCGGGGTAATTATTGGATGCGGACTAGCAGCGCATAGACGGTGGATTCTCAAGCCAGATTATCTTCATTCCCGTGCTGCCGATAGCTATCTTCTTTGGATGCTTGTTCTTCTTTGTGTTCAAGGATTTCTTCTGGAGGGACTCCGAATTCACGCCACTCAGGATCCCTGGGCCCACTACTCTCCTATCGGAAATATGTTTGCCGGCCTCTTCTGGGGGCTCTCAGAAAATGCCACCAAAAATCTTCATTTTTTCAGCTGGTGGTTTCATTCACTTACTGTCTTTAGTTTTATTGCGCTCATTCCCTACACAAAATTCTTCCATATTATAGCGAGCTCAGCGAATCTCTATTTTCAACCGCGCTCCCGTGCTAAGGGACAAATCAAATCCCCGGGGGACATTGAAAAGCTCATGGAGGAGTCTGACGAATTTTCGATTGGACTCGGGTCTATTAAAGACTACACTTGGAAAAACCTACTCGATCTTGAAGCATGCACCAGTTGCGGGCGGTGCCAAGAGGTTTGCCCTGCCTACATATCTGGGAAACCTCTCTCTCCGAAGTGGCTCATTCTTGATACACGCAATCACCTTCTAGGGCTTGGAGTAAAGGGGCAGATTACTGATGAGTCTATTTTACCCACCCCCTTGAAAATCTTCGACTCAAGTCTTCAACGCCGCTACCTGGAAAATAGCTCAGGAATGGTGCTCGGAGATGGTTCAGATGAGTCTGCCAGTATTATCAATCCAGAGCTCCGAGGTGAGAATTCCCTGGTTCAGAAGTCCCCAAAAGCAATAGCGGGAAAGGCAGATGCTCGTATTGCTGGAGAGGTCTTAGGGGAGGATGTGTTCTGGTCGTGTACAACCTGCATGGCGTGCGTACAAGCATGTCCAGTAGGAATCAACCACGTGGATCAGATCGTTGGTAATCGCCAAAATATGGTCTTAATGCAAGGAGAGGTGCCGACAGAGGCAGCAGGCACACTGCGTTCTCTTGAAACTCGAGCAAATCCGTATGGTGCACCTGAGGACCGAGCGAATTGGATTGAGGATCTGAACGTACGCGTTCTTCAGCCCGGCGATTCGGTTGATTACCTATACTGGGTAGGATGTGTCTCAGCTTTCGACAAACGGAAGCAAAAGATCGCAAGAGCACTGGTATCCCTTATGAACCATGCAGGATTGAACTTTGGAATCTTAGGGACCGTCGAAGGCTGCACTGGAGATCCCGCTCGTAGGCTGGGAGAAGAGAATCTCTTTCAAAGCCTTGCAAAATCGAATATTGCCACTCTGCAGAGCATTCGCTTTGAAACCCTCGTAGCGAACTGTCCACATTGTTTTAATACCATCAAAAATGAGTATCCTGAGTTTGGGAATCTCGGTGATGGTCGACAACCAGAGATACTTCACCATTCGGTACTCCTAAAGAGATTGTTGAAGGACAATCGACTCAATATCGAACAAGGCCACGAAGAGTACACCTTCCATGATCCATGTTATCTCGGGCGTTATAATGATGAATATGAAGCCCCTCGAGAGACACTCAAGCAGGCCTCATCCCTCGCCATCCTTGAGCCCGAACGCTCGAGGGAGAAAGGGCTCTGTTGTGGAGCTGGAGGAGGGCACTTCTGGATGGATATGAAAGTAGGAGAGCGGGTTAATTCTCTTCGTGTTGATGAGCTTGCCGAGACAGGCGCAACGAAGATTGCAACCGCCTGTCCATTCTGTATGCAAATGATGGAAGACGGGGTGAAGCTTACCAATCGTGAAGAAACGATGGAGGTTCGAGATATTGCAGAAGTACTCGCAGAGCGGCTCAAGGAAGAGTAAGTGCTTGAAATTTCTAAAAGGCTCTCAAAACTCGCCTGCCCTTCTTCTTGTTTTGGCGCGCGCCTCTTGAGCCTCCCCTTTTGGATGGAAATACCTCTATCCAAGTCACGTTCCACTACTTCATTCGCATAACAGAAGAGTTAGGAAGGAAGTATTAGAGGAGGTTCCCATGTGGGGCTCAAGTGACGATCCACGCAAAAAAGCCGAACAAGAACGAAAGAAGAAAGAGCTAGAACGCCAAGACAAAGCAAAAAAAGCAAAGAAAGATAGAAAGCTCAAAGCAAAGCGCGCTGAAGAGATCAAGAAGAAGCGCGATGAAGGAAGAAAAGAAGTTGAAGAAGCCAACCCAGAGTTATCTGAAGGCGACAAAGACAGCGGAATTGAGTCAATCTCGACTCCCCCACCCGTCTTACGTCGAGCGGGCTTTGGAGGCGCGTCAATGTCCTTCACCAGCATCAATCCTGTGACCGGGCAAAACCTTGGTGGCGAGAAAAAGAACTACTTCCCTCCCAACTCCTCTCAACCAGGAGTCGACAAACAAAATGAGAGTGAAAATGATAGTCATAGACAATCAGCTGCACCATCCCCACCGCAACCGAGCTATCCCGCTTTAAAGAGGCCTTTTTGATAGGATGCGTTGTTCATCCAATCCTCCAATAGACGGACCAATCTTAGTTAAAAGAACAAGGCCTCGAACAGGTGGCGTATATTGATTGCGATGAGCACAAAAAAAAAGGAGCCGCTCTCTATGTAAAAGCGACTCCCTTTATTACGCACTCCCCACCGCGTACGCCCTACATTCTGAGAGCAAAACGTGAGGAGCACAAACCGTCTTTAGGAAAGAACATTATCCTTCAAAGACTTTGAAGCAGTGAAACGAACACGCTTCTTTGCTGCAATTTGGATAATCTCACCAGTTGCAGGATTTCGTCCCATGCGCGCCTTAGACTTTCGCACGTACATCTTGCCAAGGTTAACAAGAGGGATGCGGTATCCTCGCTTAAGAGCGTCTAGGAAAAAACCAGACATATCTTCCCAAAGCTCCTTTGCTTGAGACTTTTTCTCTAGGCCACAGAAGGCTCTGAGATTCTCAACGAACTCCGACTGCGTGTAGCTTAAAGTAGAAGCATTCTTCGGCTTTGTCGCCTTTGTTGCCTTTACTACTGGCTTTGGTGCTGGCTTTGCAACCTTCTTCGCAGGAGCTTTCTTAGCTACAGCTTTCTTCTTCGCTGCTGGCTTCTTCTTCGCTACTGTCTTCTTGGTTGCTTTTTTCTTAGAAGCAGTAGTTTTCTTCGCTGCTGCTTTCTTCTTCGTTGTTTTTTTCTTAGAAGCGGTGCTTCTTGTTGCGGCTCTTCTTGCCATAGGAATGTTACTCCTAAAATTTTTTTACACGGGTTAATGAAAAACGTCTGGGAATCACATTTAGAATCCATACTCCTTGAGATTAGCCAAAGTCGCTCGGGGAACCTCCGTTGACCCAGTAGTACTCAAATGACCCACTAGCACTCAAAGCACAAACGGCCGTTTAACGTACTAAAGACAAAAGCTCTTTCTCGAAACAAGTATGCATCCATCATACGGAGCAAAACCTAAAGCACTAAAAAACCGACTATTGAGCGTTTTCCTTACAAACAGGGAATTTCGCGCCAAGTTTCCGTAGGGTTCATGTACACAGACACTGTCTCTGCACAGCACTCCAATCCACTGGCGCTACCCTCAACCTCTGAAAGGAGCCCCTATCCCAGAGGGACATAGCTCCTACGGAACATACATTTTCTGGTCACAACACCGGCAGAGAAAGCAGGGAATCCAGACCACTCCAGACGCTTTGACTACCGATACAAGCACCAATATACGGACCTAATGCTCATAAACCTCTAAAAACCCCGTAAATTAAGGGTTTCATCATGATAAAGACCAAAATTTACGAGATAACGCAACTCTTTTTTTTTAAAAAAATGTCAAAAAAGCCCTAAAAATCGGGGCTGAGAGCGGATTCGCTCCTTCTTCCCACCACTCTAAGAGTGGAGCACCTCCAGTGCCAAGATGTCTTTTAGCTGTGCCAAGCCTCTCGATGCGGGCTCCTCAATAGTTTTTACTCTCGAAGCAACTCGCGCAGAAAGCGTTGGAATAACTGGGTCGACACAATACAAGAGCGCTGTTGCGGGAATATGCTCGATAAGCTCTGCGGCGGGATAGACGGTGAGGGAGGTCCCCACAACAACAAAAATATCAGCCTTCTGGGCCTCGGCACTTGCCACTTCCATCATCGGAACCGGCTCTCCAAACCATACAACATGAGGACGGAGGGGGTGTCCATGCTGACACACAGCGGATGGCGAAAGGTGCGGACCATCGATGGGATAAACAAGTGAGGCATCAACAGAACTCTGGGCTTTCAGAATCTCTCCGTGTAAGTGGAGGACATGAGAGCTTCCCGCTCTTTCATGGAGATCATCGATATTTTGAGTGATGATTACGACCCGAAAAGACTCCTCCAACGACACCAAGACCTGGTGAGCAAGGTTTGGCTCAGCTTCAAGCACTGCTTTCCGCCGCTCATCGTAGAACCGTCGAACAAGCGATGGTGACCGCTCCCATGCCTCTGGGGTAGCCACCTGCTGTACGTCATATCCTTCCCAAAGTCCATCTCCATCCCTGAACGTTTGAAGACCACTCTCTCGAGAGATTCCAGCGCCAGAAAGCACAACCAGATTCTTTCTTTCTCGGTTCATCAGATCTCTCTCATCGCACTTCTTCTCAAGTTTCTAGGCGAGGTCTATCGCTGCCTTCACTCGCTTTCGAAACGCAAGGACTCCTTGCTGCCAAATTTCTGGGCGAGAAAGATTTATTCCAAGTGAACGGCCAAGTTGTTGGGGAGAGCGCGAATTCCCAGCTTTCAAGAAATCAAGATATTTCTCAGGAAAATTTTTTCGGGAATCCTGGTACCGCTCAAACAATCCAAGCGCCAGCAGCTGTCCGAAGGAATATGCATAAACGTAGAAGGGACTGTGGATAAAGTGTGGAATATAGCTCCACCAGTAATCATATTCTTCGGTAAGTGTCACTGCTCCCTTAAACATTTCTTGTTGGCGAACCCTCCATAAGGCATTAAAAGTCTCCGTTGCCAATTCACCCTTTTCACGAGCTGCATGAATATCTCTTTCAAATTGAAACATTGCTATCTGTCGGTGAACAGTCGCGATAATGTTTTCAACATGACGAATGCTCATTGCTAATCTCGCTGATGCATCTCGAGTTTTCTTCATGAGCGACTCATACAAGAGAAGCTCTGCAAATACACTGGCGGTCTCTGCTATGGTCAATGGGGTATCAAAGCTCAGGTAGGACTGCTCCCGCATAAGATATGCATGAATCGCATGGCCAAGTTCGTGCGCAAGGGTAAACACATCACGCTCGGTTCCTCCATAGTTCAAAAATACATACGGATGAAGGTCAGGAGTTACAAAAGAGCAAAATGCTCCCCCCCTCTTCCCTGGTCGAGCTGCTGCATCAATCCACCCCTTATCAAAGAACTCACGGGCAATACGACCGCATTCAGGATGAAACTCTTCAAATGCCTCCTCTACCCACTCTTGCGCCTTTTTCCATGGGATCTTCTTTGTTTTCCCTAAAGGAGCATAGCGGTCATAGTCAAAGAGCTCCTTGTAACCCAATAACTGACGTTTAAATTCATAAAATCGCTTTACATCGCGATAGCTCTGCTTGGCTGCTCTTACCAGACTTTCAGCAGCCTGAGGTGAAATCTGGTTCTCTAAGTGTCGCGATTCCTCAGGAGAGCTAAATCGATGGTATCGATCACGAATCTGCTTATCCTGCAAAAGGGTATTGAAACATAGGGTCAGCCTCCTGGCATCTTCCTTAAGTCCTTGAGAGAATCCTTTTTGAGCTCGTCTCCGAAGATCTCGATCTGGACTGTGGAGGAGCTCTAAAATCTCTTCCAGACCGAGCTGTCTTCCCTTTCCCCTGCCAATGGGCAACTCATACAAGCGACTCGCAAACTCTTCATCGAACATGCGCATGACAGCATCTTTTCCTGATAAGCTCATATCGCTGAATATTTGTTTATCTCGCTCAGGCAACTCGTGCTTCTGATAACGTATAAGCTGGATCAGATAGTTTTTGTAAGCACTCAGCGAGCTTGCCGAAGAAAGTTGGCGCAAGCGCTGCTTCGAGATAGAGAGGACCTCAGGATGGAAGAACGCCAATAGATTAACAATCTCGACGTAACGGGTTCGGGCCATTTGTAATAGCCCCCCTCTGCCGGTTTCCAAAGCTGATTCAGCAAAAAGCAAAGATGCATAATGATAGGGCTTAGAGGCCAGCAACATAATGGCTTCGTACTCTGCTAATAAATTCTTAAAGCGCACTGGTGAGCGTGACACCTTCGCCAGTGTCCCTGCGTATTTTCGCCGAAAAGCCTCAGCTTGTTTTTTTGCTTTTCGTAAGTCAGAGGAAATCTTTTTATCATCCGGAGAAGTATACAAATCCGACAAACTCCACTGTGGAAGTGTTTTCACTTTTTTGGTTCCCTTCCTAGCACTGCCAGCTCTTCGAACAATTTGCTTAACCATCTCGTTTCCTTTCTCAATACACCTTAACTTTCATACTATGACGCTTACTCGAACCATAGCCCACAAACAAAAAGTATCCCTTTTACGGCTCATCAAATCCGCTGCTTTCGGCCGATACTCGGGACTCTGGGATAAAATAGCCTAAGACCGAAGCGAAAGTTGCTCACCGATAACTCCCCTGCTCTCTTCTTCCGCCCTTGAAACTTTTTCTATTAAGAGTGCCACAAGCGCAGTCCAACCAGTCTGGTGACTCGCTCCCAAACCTTGGCCAGTATCACCATGGAAGTATTCTGAAAAGAGTACCCTGCCCCGCTGCTCTCTTGAATGCACAATCGGGTGAGGCGCACTTCCCATGTAAGGTCTTTTGCCCGTCTCATCCTCTTCAAAAAGGGCAATAAGTCGGCGAGAAATCTCCTGGCTTGCCTGAAGAAGATTCATCATCTTCCCTGAGCCTCGCGGGAACTCGACTTGAAAGGAATCTCCATAGAAATGGTGATATTTCTCAAGCGCTTCAATAATGAGGTAATTTGTCGGTAGCCATACGGGGCCGCGCCAATTTGAATTCCCCCCAAACATAAGACTGTTAGACTCGCCCGGGGTATACGAAACCTCAAGATGCCGACTTTCAAGATCCTCAGACAACGACGATTCCTGCTGGGACAGGAGATCGAATACATACGGATGGTCATGATGATAGCGAGAGAGAGAGCGAATACCATAAGGCGACAAGAACTCATCCTCATTCAATACATATTCCAGAATACTCTGAAGACGATCGCGCGATGGGAGGGCAAGTAATCTTTTCCCGTAGTGTTCTGGCCCAGAGTGCTCAAGGTATGTAATGTGCTTTGCAAGATCCGACCGATGCTTTAAAAACCACTCTAATCGCTTCTTGAAACCAGGCAGAGAGTCAACAACACGATCATCAAGAATCTCGACAGCGATTATTGGTATCAGTCCTACTAAAGAACGAATCTTAAGGAGATGCGCCTCTTCATCAAGCTGCAACTGGTCATAGTAAAATCCATCCGTATCATCCCATAATCCAGTTCCACCGAGCGTATTCATCGAGTCGGTAATCATTACAAAGTGCTCGAAGAATTTTGAGGCAATGTCAGAATATGAGCGCTCTTCTCTAGCGAGCTCCAGTGCCATCGACAGCATTGTGCCGCAATAAAATGCCATCCATGCTGTCGCATCGGACTGCTCTAAGTGCCCATCAAGCGGAGCTGGTCCTGAGCGATCAAATACTCCGATATTATCGAGTCCAAGAAATCCCCCAGTAAAAAGATTATTTCCGCGAACATCTTTCCGATTTACCCACCATGTAAAGTTAATGAGGAGCTTGTGGAATACTCTCTCTAAGAATTCACGATCTCTTTTCCCTCTGGCACCTGTCATTTTATAGACACGCCAACAAGCCCACGCATGAACTGGTGGATTTACATCCGAAAATGCAAATTCATAAGCAGGGATCTGACCGTTAGGGTGCATGTACCACTCTCTCAAGAGCAGCAATAATTGCCCCTTCGCGTAATCAGGATCGACTCGCGCATAGCCCAGTGCATGAAAAGCAAGATCCCATGCGGCATACCATGGATATTCCCACTTATCCGGCACTGAGATGACATCCATATTGTACAGATGCTTCCATTCTCTATTACGCTTATCCTTACGCTCTTCGGCAGGTTTCGGCTGAGAGGGATCGCCCTTCATCCACTCATAAACGGAGTAGTAGTAAAACTGCTTCGACCAGAGCAAACCGCTATAGGCTTGCTCAGCAATTTTACGATGCGCATCAGTTGTCTCAGGCCGAATGACACTACGATAAAACTCGCTACACTCTCCCTCTCGAGCACTGAACGTCCTTTGAAACGCCTCTCCAAAGTCTATTCCAGAGAACTCACTCTCTTTTGTTAGCCGATATCGCAGAATGCGCTCCTCATCCGGCTTAAGGTCCAGAGCGGTATGCACCCCTAGTTTTGTGCCTTGGGACTCGCTATTGATAGCAGTGACTTCCCCATCAACAAGATAACGGTGAAAGGCATCTTTTACATACGGCGTCGGGCTTGCCTCATGAAAAAGCTTTTCAAAATTTGTTTCGTTATTCGTCCACAGAAACTCCCCATCCTGCACAGATTGATCAAAGGCAAAACGATAGTCTCCAAGAGTCTCATGGTGCGCAGTCGCGATATTCTCTCCGTCCGCCCGAAGAAATGGTTCCGGGCCAAACGCTTCTCCCGTCCTTCCCCAACTCCATGTATTTCGGAACCAAAGCGACGGTATCAGGTGTAATACCTGAGGTGCTGAGGAGATATTTTTTACCACAATCTCCACCAACGTATCGTTCGGTGACCCCTTGGAATACCGGATGCGAATATCAAAGTATCCGGATTCAAATAGCTCCGGTACGTCAAAAATCTCAAACTCTGGTTCGTAGCGCGACCGCCGCAATGCTTCTTCTTTTAGCATCTGGTACGGAAAGGCATTTACAGGATAAATGTAAGCAGCCTCAGCAAAGGCATACGTAGGAAGCGCCTTCAGGTAATAGTAAAGTTCTTTAACATCCTCTCCATGATTCCCCTGAGGGCCAGTAAGCCCGAACAACTTCTCCTTGAGATGAGAATCCTTCCCGTTCCAAACTGAAAGTGAGAAGCAGAGCCGGCACTTTCGATCACACCAACCGAGCAACCCGTCCTCCCCCCAACGAAATACCCGTGAACGAGAGCGTTCATAAGGGAAATACTCCCAACAAGAGCCATCGGGGGAATAGTCCTCTCGAACAGTCCCCCATTGTCGCTCAGGAAGATACGGTCCCCATCGCTTCCAATGGTGCGAACGCTGAGCCGCCTCAACAAGTCGTATATATTCAGCTGTGGCCAAATTTCGCATTCTAGAATCCTCTCCGCATCACTAGACTAAGGATCCGAATCAAAAGTGACAAGAGCGAACCATACATGAAAGCATGTTGCTCTGTAACCAGAAATGATAGTCTGTGGAAGAGCTGAGCTTGAAAAAAGTTATCCGAGAAGATAGCTGCAATGAACATACTGTGCATATGAATATAGACCTCACGGGGGATACAGAGAACGAAGAGCCCTTCATCTCAGTTATTATTCCGGCATTTAATGAAGAACGCCGACTTCCACCAACCCTTCTTGATACAATTGATTTTCTCGATGATTTTGGACAGGACTATGAAGTCATAGTCGTAGACGATGGCAGCTCTGATGAGACTTCCACAGTTGTACAAAAATTCGAGAAAATTCGGAGGCAGGTGCGGCTTATTAGACTCCCGAAAAACTATGGGAAGGGTCATGCCGTAAGAACTGGAGCTCTAAATGCTCATGGCCGCCTTATTCTCTTCACCGATGCAGATGGCTCAACGCCAATCGCTGAAGTTAAACGTCTCATCGCGGCAATCGATAGTGGCGCTGATGTTGCGATTGGCTCTAGAGCAATGCAATCTGAAGAGACTGAAGTTCAAGCACTCCTCTTCAGGAAAATCATCGGGCGGATATTTAACCGCATTGTAAATATCATTCTCCTCCCGAAAATTGCTGACACGCAATGTGGATTTAAGCTTTTTTCTCAAAAGGCAGCCTCCTTTCTTTTCTTGCATCAGACAAGCGACGGATTTAGTTTTGATATTGAGCTGCTCTTCCTTGCAAGAAAATCAAATATCGTGGTTAAAGAAGTGCCTATTAACTGGCAAAATATTCCAGGATCCAAAGTGAATCTCGTCACCGATAGCGTGAAAATGTTTATAGATATTTTCCGATTCGCGTGGCTTCACCGCGGCATACAGCCAAAAAGCTTCCAGGAAATGGCGGATTCAAATGACCCCTCTACAGATGAAAATTCTCCATCCTCGCTGAACGAAACTCTCACCAGTTAAACAATTACGAGTCTTCAACAATGATTTGCTTCGCTTGATCAACCTGAAAACGGGGATCATCAATTGAAAACTCAAGAAGATTATTCACATCAGGATCATCAACATCGATATCAACCTCGATGTAGCCATCAGCAACACTGGCATCGGCCTGCAACTCCAGCCGCAACCGTCCACTTCGACCATCTCCGAAGTCACTCTGCAGAAAAAAGAAAACAAGATACCGATCCTGCGAGTCGCCGAGAACATCTATATCGGGGGCTACGTCAAAATCCTGTCCGCCAACCGAAAGCACGCCAGTGTTTGAAACGTAGCTGAGCGCATCTGGAATGTGGAGCTTGAGGAGCGCACCATCTGGATTTACCTCCGAAATCTGAACGCTAATACGAGTTCGGTCACCGACGTCAATCCTATTTGGTTCTAATGAAAGATCCACTCTCCCGGAGCCAGCGTAGCCTCCTCCGCCACCGCCTCCTCCGCAACCTACAACCAGAGACGAGAGCAAGAAGAGAAAGAACACAAGAACTGAAAAACGCTGCACGATACTTCACCACCGAAAAAAGAGACTAGACCCGTAAAGTTTTCCATTATTGAGATAATTCGGACAAGAGAGAATATCAGCGTCAGCCCAGATATCCCTTGAGTCACACTTAGAGCCCGACAGAACGTAAATATTCTCCCCGTTAGCACCTTCCTTCATCTCAAATTCGGTCGGGTCGTACGGTTTTGTACTGGTGGTCTTTCCGCGAAAAGTTCAATATCCTGTCCGTCATGGCAACAGCACCCCCAACTATAAAGTGTCACTCATTACGCAAGTCTTTTTCGACCTACGAAAAAGGAGCTGGGATGCTTGGATCGCTTCGTTCTTTTTTCCACCGCACCTATCGGACAGTTACTGCCGTAGACAACTTCTCATTTGAAGCTGGCTCATCACAGATAATTGGTCTTCTCGGTCCAAATGGCGCAGGGAAGACTACGATCATGAAAATGCTCACTGGAATCATTGTTCCTTCTTCTGGCACAGTCGAGGTTCTGGGGCATGTACCCTCAGCACGCTCTCGTGAACTCAGAAAGAAGATCAGTCTCGTGATGGGGCAAAAGTCTCAACTGTGGTGGGACATCCCCGCTTATGACTCACTACAACTCCTTGGGCACTACTATGAAGTTGCACCCCCGGTATTCCGCCGCAGGGTTCATGAACTATCGGAAATGCTCTCCGTGGAGAATCTCCTTCATATTCATGTTCGAAAACTCTCACTTGGTGAACGCATGAAGCTTGAACTCATGGCGTCACTCCTCCATGAACCAGAGGTATTATTTCTTGATGAACCGACAATCGGGCTAGACCTTGTAGCCCAAAGAAAAATTCGAAAGTTCTTGCTCGAGTATCAGAAATTAAGAGGAACAACGATTATTCTCACATCTCACTATATGGGTGATGTACATGCATTGGCTGATCGAATCGTATTGCTACTAGACGGACAATCTCGTTTTGATGGCACGCTTACTGAATTTGAAAACCTTTTTGGTCATGAGAAATATGTCCAAGTGGAATTCTCAAGGGCAGTCGATCAGAACGACTCGCTATGGCAGTCACTACATCCAGAATGGGAGCCAGACGGCTTAAGAGTTGAACTGCGCATTTCAGCTGATGCCTTCCGCGAGACACTGAATGCTATTACGGCTCGCTTCCCTATCTCGAATCTCTCATCGGAAAAACTTCCGATAGAAAGAGTGATGACTTCAATTTTAGAGAATCCCCACCTTTTACCGACTGCGCCAGAGCTCTCGACTCATTCACAGAGCATATAACATGGGAAAAACTGCTCTTGTTCATACTCTTGGTCTTGAATATCGAAAGTGGAAAGAGACTGCTTCCATTAGCATAAATAATACCCTTGTATACAAGACGAACTTTCTTCTTCAAACATTCGGTCCAGTACTGATATTCTTCTTAATTCAATATAACCTGTGGTCATCACTCTACGAACTTCAAGGCATAGAAGAAATCAGAGGATACTCAAAAGACAGTATGCTCGCCTACCAAGGATGGGTGCTCGTCGTAACACTTCTGACTCAAACCTATAACAGTAGAAATCTTGCTGAGGATATTCGTCTCGGACGGATCTCATCTTATCTCATTTATCCCTTTGAGTTTTGGCAATATCACCTTGCCGCATTTTTAGGACAGCAAAGTATCCAGATTCTCATAGCAAGTCTCTCTTTCTTTTTCCTGATCAGTGTCGGCGTGCTCTCGCTTCCAGATGTCCATGGGCTAATGCTGGGAGTGTCTACTGCCTTACTCGCTGGAGTCTTATGGTATTACCTTCAATATGCTATCGGCTTGCTCGCTTTCTGGCTGGAGGAGACGTGGACGCTTCGGGTGATTCTTTCTATCACCGCATCGTTCCTCTCAGGGGCCGTGATTCCGCTCGAGCTCTTTCCGGCGTGGGCTCAAAAAATTACCTTGTTTACGCCCTTCCCTTATCTGACATTTATCCCAGTAAAGTCATTTGTTGGAACCGCCCCTCAACTACCGATACCTGCTCCCTGCATACTGCTGATCTGGATCTTTCTTATTTGGCTTTTTGGAAGAATCCTCTGGAAGAAAGGGATTCACTTATATTCAGCAGCGGGGATGTAATGGCACGCTCTCTATCTCATACCATTACGTATTATGCTGGTCTTTATCGCCAATATGTTTCTGTTTGTGCTGCCCAGGCTCTGAGCTTCCGTACCCATTTCATCTTACTCATCTTGGTAGACCTCTTCTTTTACTGTTCTTCTTTCGGGGTTGTTGCCTTTCTCTACGAGCATGTAGAGGTGATTGGCCCGTGGGACCGCGATCAATTCCTTTTTTTCGTCTCATTTTTCCTCGCCATCGATCAACTCCACATGTCGATGTTCGCAATGAGTTTCTGGGAGTTCTCAGCGGACTTACGCCTTGGAAGGCTAGACTTCTGGCTAGTAAAACCCGCACACCTCTTATTTATCCTTTTCTTTCGGAATATTCGCTTCTCTAACTTCTTTCTGACGCCGGTCGTATGGGGCGCACTTATTTATTTCGGCACTAGGCTGTCTTTCGGAATAGAGCAATGGATCCTCCTCCCATTCTTCCTGCTGCTCGGAATCACCCTCCTCGTTTCTATAGAAATTCTCATATCCGCTGCCATGTTTTGGACGATTGAAAATGTAGGAATGATGTATCTGCGTATGCAGCTGCAAGCAGTCGGTCGATGGCCTGATTTTATCTATCAGTACTTCTTTCAGAAGCTATTTACGCTCTTCATTCCTATTCTCCTCGTCTCAAGCGCACCAACGCACTATCTCCTCTCATCAGGCACGTGGAGTCTTATTCTCGGCATGGCCACCGCCATCGGAATAACTTGGATCCTCATTCACTATGTATGGGGTGTCGCGGTAAAAAGATATGAATCAGCTTCTAGCTAACATCTCTTCTTGCTTGCGGGAACAATTATGTATTCACTTACTGTCGGCAACTTAATCGAACAGTGGGAGATACACCGCATACCCTTCTTCCGCTAAATACTCTTTCGGAATAAATCGAAGAGCCGCTGAGTTGATGCAGTACCTCAGCCCCGTTGGCTTCGGTCCATCGGGGAATACATGTCCGAGATGCGAGTCAGCTCCCCGAGAGCGCACTTCTGTTCTACGGACAAAGAGTTTCCGGTCTTGCTTCTCGGTTAATGCCTGCTCGGCAATGGGACGGGTGAAACTTGGCCAGCCGGTGCCTGAATCATACTTATCCTTCGAGCTAAAGAGTGGCTCGCCTGAGACAATATCCACGTATATCCCTTCTCGTTTATTGTCCCAGTACTCATTTTGAAAGGCGCGCTCAGTGCCGTCTTCTTGCGTAACATAGTACTGCAGGGGGCTCAGTTTCTCTCGAAGGCTATCCTTCGAAGGCGCAGCGCACTGCTCTGTATCCTGACCACAAAAATCGACCCAACTTCTCCGCAAAACAGCTTCATTCATATCACTCTCCTCTTGCTGGCCTATCTGTGATGCAGCCTCGGTTTCGCCTGGCTTTTCCCGTTCTTGCGCTTCGAGTGAATGCACATAGTACATTGCGACCCAACTCAAAAAGCCTAGGAAAAGAACCGCAAGCCTCGACCGATACCCCATCCTCGATTCAGTAAGGAACTTCATACCGAAACAAATTCTCAATAGCTCCCCCAAACCCGTGACCTGTCATCCCAGTGCCCGCGAACGTGTAACGAATGCATCCCATCACCGAAACCGATTGATAGAACGATGTTTTCACGTTCGTAACTGTATTATTCCGTACGGACTTAATCCAACACAAAATGAAAGACGACAAGTTTTTCGGTTTCTTACGTCCATTTCAGAAAAGAATAGCCTCGTCATTCAAAATCCATTACGTTAAAATTTTCGGTAACTTAAGTTAGCATCCTGCCTCGGGTGAATGATCATTCTAAAATGGAGAGATCGTAATGGCTCAAAAACAAAAATATATGCCTGGATTCGGCAATGATTTCGAAACGGAGTCTCTAGAAGGTGCTCTTCCGCAGGGACAAAACTCTCCCCAGAAGTGCAACTACGGACTGTATGCTGAACAACTCTCTGGCTCTCCTTTCACAGCACCTCGAGGCACAAACGAACGCTCCTGGCTTTACCGTATTCGGCCATCAGTGCGGCACACGAATCAGTTCCATCCCATTGAAGTGCCACTTTGGAAAACTGCTCCAGGAAAAGACGAGCACTCCCTTTCACTTGGTCAACTCCGCTGGGATCCGACCCCGATACCCTCTACACCTACAGATTTTCTGCATGGTGTACGCACCATAACCACCGCAGGTGATTGCATGACTCAAACGGGAATGAGTTCTCACGTCTATGTGATGAATCAAACGAACAAACACGAGTATTTCTTCAACGCTGATGGTGAACTCCTGTTTGTGCCCCAGGATGGGGAGATCTGCCTCTTTACCGAGATGGGAAGAATTGAGCTTACTCCAGGAGAAATCTGTGTGATTCCTCGTGGAATGATTTTCAAGGTAGAGTTAGTAGGAAAGTCTGCTCGAGGATATATTTGCGAAAATTATGGCGCCAAGTTTTCTTTGCCAGATCGAGGTCCAATCGGAGCAAATTGTCTGGCAAATCCACGAGATTTTAAGACGCCTGTTGCCGCGTACGAAGACAAAGAAGAACTGTGCACGTTATCAGTAAAGTGGTGTGGGAAATTTTATAAGACAGAGATTGATCACTCACCCTTGGACGTAGTGGCTTGGCATGGCAACTATGCACCATACAAGTATGACCTAAACTGCTACTCACCAGTGGGAGCCATACTTTTTGATCATCCAGATCCGTCGATCTTCACAGTTCTTACAGCCCCGACAGAGGAGCAAGGAACTGCTAATGTCGATTTTGTGATCTTTCCTCCGCGGTGGTTGGTTGCTGAACATACGTTTCGACCTCCATGGTATCACCGCAACATCATGAGTGAATTCATGGGACTAATCTGCGGCCAATATGATGCGAAAGAAAAAGGATTCGTCCCTGGTGGCATTAGCCTGCACAACATGATGTTACCTCATGGACCCGATGCCTTCGGCTTCAAAAAAGCTACCGAAGGCGAGTTGAAACCAGTAAAATTAGAAAATACGATGGCGTTTATGTTTGAAACTCGGTTCCCACAAATGGTAACCCGCTTTGCTGCTGAAGCTCCCACGCTGCAAACTGACTATCTTGACTGCTGGAAGGGGCTGGAGAAAAGATTCGACGGTTCACCCGGAGTCAAGTAGAAAATTGAGGGGAAACAGCCTCCAGCTGCGTGTCGATAATCTACTGAATTTGTTCGAATCATCAGAGAAAATTAATCCTTTTTTAAGAATGCTTTCTCCTTTGCCTACTTTTTGCAAAGGTACGGGGTGGGGACGCAAGGAGAATCTCTCGGCAGAGAGCATTCGCCTTCACTGGGAAACGCGATCACTCTGGTCGTACGAGATGGGGAACTACGATGAAGAAAATTCAAGATCAACTTCAAGCATTTGCGGAAACTCGTCCAGAACTCATTTTTGAATGGAATGACAGAGAAACCGAAGCGAGAGGCTGGCTTGTAATTAACTCCCTGAGAGGCGGCGCAGCTGGTGGCGGCACCCGTATGCGGCCTGGTCTAGATTGCGATGAAGTTACTGCTCTCGCAAAAACGATGGAGATTAAGTTCACCGTCTCTGGCCCAACTATCGGAGGGGCGAAGTCGGGTATTAACTTTGACCCAAACGATCCTCGGAAAGATGAGGTACTCGATCGATGGTTTAAGGCGGTAAGCCCTATCCTCAAGCACTACTACGGAACAGGTGGCGACCTGAATGTAGATGAGATTCGCGATGTTATCCCGCGGCTCGAGCGGTTCGGGGTCTTTCACCCCCAGGAGGGAGTGCTGTGTGGGCATTTTAATCCGTCTGAAACTGGGAAGATTGATAAAATCGGACAACTTCGAAGAGGAGTCTCCCTACCGGTAAAGTCGGAGCTCTTCACCCCGAGCCCGAATACGTTCACGGTAGCTGACCTCATTACCGGTTATGGCGTTGCAGAGTCAATCCGACACTATTATGAAATCTGGAATGGCGCATTAGAAGGAAAGCGCATCGCTGTACAGGGATGGGGAAATGTTGGTGCCAGTGCTGCATACTATCTCTCACGCATGGGCGGAAACATTGTAGCAATTACGGACCGAGATGGTGGTGTGGCACGAGCCAACGGCTTCTCCGCTGAAGAAATTGCCGACCTCCTTTGTACACGTCAGGGAAATGCACTGCACAGCAAAGAAAAAATCTCTCATCAAGCTCTTCAGGACCAATTTTGGAAAAGCGGTGCTGAGATATTTATTCCAGCTGCTGCCTCGCGGCTCGTTACCCATCAACACGTTGATATGATGATTCAAGGAGGGCTCGAGCTCATAGCATCGGGCGCTAATGTTCCTTTCGAGGAAAAAGAGATTTTCTTCGGACCGTTAACTCAGTATGTCGATGGAAAAGTCGCCCTGATCCCCGATTTCATTGCCAACTGCGGTATGGCGCGAGCCTTTTCGTACCTGATGCTAGAGCAAGCAGATGTCTCAGAAGAATCAATCTTCTCTGATACTTCTCAGTGTATTGAGAATGCGATGCGAGAACTTTATGCAAATGAGCAGAAACATACTGAACTTACCACCCGAGCTTTTGTAAACGCACTCCACAAAATTCATGGGCGCCGAGACAAACTACCTGTTGAAATAAGTGAATTAGAGTTCAATACAGAGACCACTCATACAACAGCTGAGGCGAGACTCGAAAGTCAATAAGATCTCGTAGAGGGCCGCCATCACTCTCCGCGACACCAGACTACTCGGACTAATTTCTCCCCTTTGGAATATTGGATTTGCAGCTCTCCATGATAAGCGCTCTGCAGAGCATCGCCAATTCGTCGAGCAAGATGTTCATAGGTAGTCGTAATTTCAAGACCGAGTCTTATAGGCATCATAGATATGATCCTCTGCATCGGATGCTGAGAGTGCTCTTCGTGTTCAAGAGATTTAATTAAGTTTAGAATTTCTTCCTCGTGTTGATGGAAAAACATACCTCGGATTGTTACGACCCCTCCTGGGATTCGCTCTCTCACCCTCTGACACGCCGGACACTCAAAATGCCCCTTTGACCTATCTTTTTCTGGATACTCAGAATTGACATCATCCGCCCAACGCATTAACCCCTTATGAAAAACTACGCTGCATGTATTACATGCGCTTCCATCTCGAAGCTTTCCGCGAAGACGAAAAGCATCGTGATTCACATCATGATATGGATCCTGTAGATAGTGGCCTCTCTTGAGGTGTGGATCGAATGGCGTTAGGTGCTCTGACATTATTCCCTCCTATTAGCCTCTTTTACTCTAAATCTACTCTAAAAGCTCAGTGGGTCTTCCCGTTTTAACTCAAAAAGCATGAGAAGGGATTGATCATCCTCATAAGAAGGGTGCCAAATATGAAGATGCTAGATAAATATCAGAAGTAAATCTGATCGAATCCTGATGTATAGAGCCATCGCTGCTCTGTGGCTCGCTAATATTATCAGGAATGCTGAAGGGAAAGAGAGCTCTTGAAGGGAGTATGAGAAGTCATATGATGATGTGGCTATATCGTATTCGAGTTGAATAGAATTTGGATACTTTGCTCATCCAGAGGAGGAACGCCTGTTTTCCTTGCAATCGCCATTTCCATACTTGAACGGATGTACGTCAGCTCCCTGTGGCAGGAGGTAGATGGAAGTTGCATAAACGTCTTTAGCCAAGATACTATGGTGGCAGATTAACAAAGGAGTTGTGCGGGACGTCAAATACGCTGGCGCAAATTTGCCGCCCTACCCTCGAACCGTCATGCCTTCCAGCGAGGATCTTATGATTTGCGAAGAAGAGCTTCTTCAAATACTAGATGACCGAGTCCGGAGGACAGACTTGACTTTACAGATCAGGCAAGTCAAGCAACAGCTGGAGGACGATCCCAGCATACTTGCTGGCACAGTTCCATTATCACTTAAAATCTTTGGCGAAGATCTTCCCAAAATGATTCGCTCGGCTCGACTTTTCTCACTGCGGGCTCAAACAGAATTCAAGACAGAGCGACATCCCAACAGTTTACAGCGAGTGGTCTCCCTCGAGGGGGATGGTGAAATCGAGGTCAAAGATAGCTCAAATCCCTTAGTTCTTTCCCTTGTCAGTGGGGCTAACTTGGAACTTTCCAAGAGGTGGGCATCCGTAGAACGCAACATTTGGCATCAACCTCGTGCCGGGAACTCGGATTGGGTGGTTCTGACATTCCACGAAGCAACGGAAAAAGAGCTAATTGATCAATATCGTTAGTCAGTAAGGGATAACCATCGAAGTGAGGAGAGCTCAAACCCCTCCGCAATAATGTACCAGCTTCTTTTTTGAGGTCAGATTATGAAGCGTGAAATTTGACGCTCTCGGTGGGCTCTATTTTCAATCTCTCAACTCGCCTCGTCGATAACTGAACAACCCTCGGTCCATCAAGAATCATCCCCTCTTCAATGCTTCCAGCAACCTATTTGGTTTTCCTGTCCCTCTTTCAGCGAGCTCGGGAGGATATAAGTAGACAGCAGGAAGCAAGAGATAGCTCATTTCTTTGATACCGCAGCCTGCCATTACTACCCAGCATGAGCTTTACTATTATTATGCTGTCCAATTGGTTTGAAGTTTGTGATTAATTCTTCAAGTTCCGCGCCATCAAATGTTTCCCTTTCCAAAAGAATTTCTGCAAGATAAGACAGGAGCTCTTTTCTTTCTTCGAGGATGATGCGAGCCTCTCTCATCGCCTCTTCGACCAATTCCCTTACCCCTTGATCAATCTTGTATGCCGTTTGTTCGCTATACCGCTTACTAGATCCATAAAGTGTACCATTGCCCCTTGCCAGATAGGGACTATCAATATTTTCATACGCTACCGCTCCTAATGAATCTTCCATCCCGTAGCGAGTAACCATACTGCGAGCAATCTCCGTTGCCTGCATGAGATCATCAGCCGCTCCAGTAGAGACCTGACCGAAAATGATACTCTCAGCGGTTCGACCACCAAATAAAATAATCATTTTATTCATCAAGTCTTTTCGCGAAATAAGATATCGATCTTCTACTGGTCTTGAAATGGTATGCCCTAAAGAGCCAAGCCCTCGAGGAATAATCGAGACCTTGACCACTGGATCCGCGCCCGGTAATGCCAAAGAAACGAGTGCATGTCCTAGCTCGTGGTACGCTACAATCTCTCGCTCTTTAGGATTGAATAGTCGATTCTTTTTCTCCAGACCGGCAATAATACGCTCAATGGCATTTGTAAAATCACTCATGGCAACCTCAATACCTTCTCGACGAGTCGCCAAAAGCGCAGCTTCATTAACGAGATTTGCGAGATCTGCTCCTGTAAATCCAGGGGTAAGCGCTGCAAGTTCTTCAAGTCGAACATCTCTTCCGAGAACAACTCCCTTAATATGCACAGAGAGGATTTGTTCTCGTCCCCGCTTATCTGGCCTATCCACTAATACCTGTCGGTCAAATCGTCCTGCACGAAGCAAGGCTGAGTCTAAGATTTCTGGTCTATTCGTTGCTGCAAGCAACACGACTCCAACACTTGGATCAAATCCATCAAGTTCAGCAAGGAGTTGATTGAGTGTTTGCTCTTTTTCATCATGACCTCCACCTGGCGCACCAAATCCTCTCGCTTTTCCAAGCGCATCTAATTCATCAATAAAAATGATACATGGGGCCTTACTCCGTGCCTGCTCAAAGAGATCCCGAACACGGGCAGCACCAACTCCGACAAATAGTTCAACAAACTCAGAACCACTAATTGAGAAAAATGGCACTCCGGCTTCACCCGCCACTGCACGAGCAAGCAGAGTCTTTCCTGTACCAGGTGGCCCCACAAGGAGTATCCCTTTTGGTAAACGACCACCGAGCCGTCCATATCGACTTGGTTCCTTCAAAAAAGTAATAATTTCTTTCAATTCTTCTTTTGCTTCATCAACTCCTGCAACATCACGAAATGTCACTCGAGTACTCTCTTCCATGTATATCCGCGCACGGCTCTTTCCAACTGCCAAAAATCCTCCACCACCAAAACCTTCACGATTCGCTAGGTATCGAATTACGAAAACCCATCCCCCTAACAGTAAGAGTGTAGGAAGTATCCATCCAAGAAGATCCCGAAAGAATGTGTTTTCAAAAATGCCCTCAAAATGCACATCAGACCGAGAGACAGTCTCTACAAGCTCAGGATCAATGCGGACAGAAGAGAAAGACTTACTCTCTCCAGTATTGGGATCCCGAATGACTCCATGAATATACTTATCTGAGATACGTAATTGATCGACCTCTCCTCGCTCTAATGCAACTATAAAATCGCTATATGGAAGATGAAGTTCGGCATATCGGCTTCGAATAATCCCCTGTAATAGAAGAAATCCCCATACAAAAAGGATGATATACCAGAAGTTAATTCTAATTTTCTTTTCTGACTCCAAACATACCTCTCTAATCTACGTTCCACTCTAACCTGCTTGATACTGAGTAAGAGGTGATAATGCTCATATCAAGAAGGAGCATCCCCTCTATGATCACCCTTGATTTCATTTGTTCACAAAGAAGCCTGTCTTCTGACAAGGAACTATCCGAACTCAAAAAGGAGTAATGCCATGCAAGGAAAACTACTTCAGATTATGACCTCTTCTCCAGAAACTGTGACATCTGATGAAAGTGTGGAAGATGCTCTTCGAAAAATGCGTCAGCAAAAGTGCCGCCATCTTCCAATACTCGATGATGAAACGTTAGTCGGGATTGTTAGCGATCGTGAGCTAAGAGGATATGTGCTTCCGACAGATGCCCTCGAAGCAGATTGGGATATGATTCGAGCACGGCTACAAGAACCAATTTCTCATATCTCACAAAGTAATCCACTTACCCTAGGACCCGATGATGAGATTGATGATGCTATTGAGCTAATGCTAGAGCAAGATATCGGTGCAATCCCTGTAGTGGAGCCAGCTGAAGGCTATCTTATGGGAATGGTAAGCTATGTTGATATTTTGCGGCATGCTCTTCGGTAAAACTACAGGTAGTAGGCTTTTGCGATATAGGATGTAAGCATTCGCTCCGTAGTGAAAAAAGATCCATTCAGAGCTATCGCATGTCTCATCACATCAATAAATTCATCTCTCTGGTTATGAAATAGCGGCATTATTACATCCTCTAGCTTCTGATACAGATCGGTAGCATCCCAATATATAGCCCCATGCTCAAATCTGTCGTGTTCCGATTGCCCAGCCAGTCCGACCCTCGATACACCCCTCTAACCACCATCCATCCAAGACGCTTAATGAAGGAACTCCATTTAAGGCTGCTTTCATGCCGCTGGTGCCCGATGCTTCCTGAGGTGGCTCAGGAGTATTCAGCCAAAGATCAACACCAGCGGTCATTTTCCGAGCTGTCTCCATCCCATAATTCTCCAAAAATACGAATTGAATGTCTGACTCCTCTTTTTCGCCTCGACGAATTAATTCTTCAATAATCCCCTTTCCACTATAATCCCTTGGATGAGCCTTTCCACCGTAAATTATTTGCAAACCTCCATTGAGCTTCGCTATTGCACGTAATCGCTCATGGTCAGCAAATAGGAGCAATGGACGCTTATATGCCGTTATTCTCCTCCCAAATCCAATAGTAAATATATCTTCTCTCAGTTCACGTTTTGCATGTTGGCAAACAAAAGAAAGAAGCTCTCTCTTTGCACTTTGATGTGCCATCCAAATCTCCTCCAAGGGCACATTCAATATGTATCGAAGACTTGCGTTATCTGATTCCCATCGTGGAATATATCGGCTAAACAGGTCACGAAAAGCACTCGATACCCACGTTGCTGCATGCACCCCATTTGTTATGGCTTCAATAGAATAGTTCGGAAAGAGTTGTCGAGTAACTTCACCATGCCGCTTCCCAACTCCATTGATGAAATGGCTTAGTTCAAAACCAACAGAGGTAAGGTTC
The DNA here is from genome assembly GCA_009926305.1 of bacterium. Lineage (NCBI taxonomy): Bacteria > bacterium. The sequence continues at coordinate 63,677 of RFPC01000001.1, read as the reverse complement.
AGCGTTTTCCCTTGCGAAAAGAGATGTGCTGACTCAAGTATCCTCGTATCGCACATGACTTCTTCGACCATCTGTTTATCGAACTGGTCATGACCAGCTGGTATTGGAGTATGTGTGGTAAAAACACAACGTTTTCTGACACGGTCAAGGATTAAAGGCGTCACCTCAGATACCTGCATCCTGTCCATTTCTTCTCGTAGAAGCTCAACAGCAAGCAAGCTTGAATGTCCCTCGTTCATATGGAATCGCTCGATTGAATTGTACCCAAGTGCTCTTAACAGCCTTACTCCTCCGATTCCAAGAACTATTTCCTGACACAGACGATAGTGAGGAGCCCCACCATATAAATAATCAGTGAGCTTTTGATCCTCTTCATTATTATGAGCTAGACGCGTATCAAGAAAAAACACTGGGATCTTGCCCTGCAATCCACAATAATCCCATCTCCAACCGCGTATATGAACCACTCGATCATAGAGCTCAACGAACACCTGAGGCGAAAGCTCAACAAGCTTTTTTTCTATCTCCCATGGAGATGGATATTCAAATTGTATTCCCTCTTTTGAAATTTTTTGTAAAAAGTATCCCTTGCGATGTAGTAGTGTAATCCCGACCATTGGTATGCCCGCATCAGCCGCGCTTCGGATGGTATCTCCCGCTAGAACGCCTAGGCCTCCACTATATGTTGGCATCTCCGGAGAGAGGGCAATCTCCATCGAAAAATATGCGATAGTCATCGAAGAATGGTTATGACAAGAGAATAGTTATCTTACACTCTTTCAAAGTAATTTCTCCCGATTGATGGGTTATATCACCAATTCAAAATACAAAGTGGAGTCTCTTAGGAAGAGACTCCATCCTCGTACTATCGAAATATTTTCAACTAGTGGATAGCAATTCTCTTTGAAACCTCAGCTGGCTCCTTCTTCACCTCAATTTTTAATACGCCATCACGTAATGTTGCCTCGACATCCTGCTCTCCCTTTGCATGTGGCAACATGACTGAACGCGATGATGATCCTTTCCAGCATTCGCGACAAAGATAGCTTTTCCCCTTTTCCTCCTTTTCTTCACCTTGTTCATATCGGACAATTAGCACCTTATCCTTCAGAGTAATATCAATGTTCTCTTTGCTAATACCCGGCATCTCAGCCTGAATAACGTACTTATCATTTTGCTCCTCGATGTCTATCGGAAACCGCTTTCCATTCACTCCTATGGTGTATGCAGGAACGGGAAATTGACTCCATAGATTCTCCATTACATCCTCAACATCACCATAACGCTCACGGCGTAGAGATGGAAAGAATGATGAAAGACGGGACCTAGGCTCAAAGAGCGATGGTAGAAATGTCATTTTGAATACCTCCTTAAGTATTGTGTTCTTTTAAGACGGGTCAACCCGATATCCAAAACTGTAAATCTGCTCTTTATTTTCGCCTATGATATCGATCAACTCTCTTCAGGTTCTAACTCAAGAAATCCATCGGGTAGTAGCGTAGTAACAAGCATTGCCTCGTTTATGTCTACATGCTGAATCCAGGTATTATTTAGCCTATGCTCAGGAGCTAACCAGAAACTTTCTATTACTCCAACAAGGGGCAAGAAGCGTTCAAAGGCGACTAGAGATTTTGCAAGAACATCTCGCAGACCTTTCTCTTGAAGTACCAATTCAGAAAAACGCCCAATGGCTTTGAGTCCGATAACGAGTCCCAACTCTCGGAAAGCCAAGCGGAGCTCCGGGTTAGTATCCCAATCTACCCCTTCGAGCTCTGAGAGCCCTTCATAGGCTCCATGAATAACTTCATAGAGGAGTGAAACATCAAGAGTCTCTCCAAGCATAATGAGCTGTCCCATTCGATACGCTTCAATCATAAGAGAACCAATACTGAGCATATCTGTCGTTCTCCACGTCGAATGACCGCAAATCTCCATCAAGCTCTCTTGCTCAGATTCAAAATCTTCCTTCCTTTCGGAATAATTCCTCTGGATCTGATAAACCACTATAAGAGCATCGAGAGGATCGAGATGCCCCATTGATGAGACGAGTGGACGAGAGAGATCAATGCTCATCTTCCAATACATTCGACGATTCATCGAAGATGCAGTTTGATAGAGAAACTTGGGTAAGGTGGCTTTAATGAGCTCGTATGCCTGCCTATGATATGTCTTATCTCCTGTCTCGTAACCAATTACGGAAAGTGCGTGAGCCCACTTTGCAAGATAATGAAAATACTGTCCATCACGACTCCACTCTAGCTGCTCATCAAATGACTCAGTGGCATGTCGCTCCATTAACTTCTTGCCAATTCGCAAACCACCACTTGTTGGATGTTTTCGGCCCTGATGCTCATTAAAACCGCTCAACCATCCTGTTCGGATATCATCTTCACGATGACGTCCCAAGACCTCATGAACCTGTACCACAAGCTTCAGAGCTAATTGTAAGAATCTCTTTTGTTGAGTAAGGCGATAGAGTGAGACCAAGTTACAGACTGCGAATGCATCGGTCCATAGATAGCGCCGACTTGTGGCAGGATCTCCGAGTAGCCCTGTTGAATTCACAAAATCTTCCATCAACCCTTTGGCAAGAGCAATTCTCTCATTACGAGGAGCTCTGTACAGGCTATGATTCATCAGGCTTTGATTCATCTCTGCTCCACTTGCCAGATGATACTTCTAGTACCATAAGCTGATCGTTATCACTGACACGATTGCTCAATAACATCACAATTAAATTCACAATAGCGTAGCAAGTTATCAATGGAGTTTAGTATGAGTAAGATTGCAAACTTGAAGGACCTCTTTATTGAACAACTCAGAGACCGATACGATTCAGCAAATCGACAACTTGGCTTCTTTCCGACTTTGCTGAAAGAAGCGAAAACACCCGAACTTCGAAAAGTCATTGAAGAGCTTCAGAAAAAGACTCGACATCATCTTGAGACATTGGAAAATATCTTCCTTGAGCTTGACGCTGATATTGGGGGAGAAGGATGCGAAGCGACCCGTGGTCTCATTCATGAGGCGACTGAAATCATTAGTCGCTCAACCGACCTTCAAGTCCGAGAAGCTGGAATTGCCGTCTCCATTCAACATCTTAACCATCATGACATCTCTGGATTTGGCACCTGCCAAGCCTACGCGAAAACCCTAGGGTATAAAAAGATCATGGAGACTGTGGGTCATATGCTCAATGATGAAAAAAATATTGATCGTGAATTAACAAACATATCTACCCACTCTCTCAACGAGGAAGCTATGAACCCTATTCTGGGATAAAATTTACCCTAAGTGCCTCAACATGAGTTGAGAAGGTAAATATTCATTCCCATTGAAAATAACTATCTGCAAAATTGGAGCAGTAGGTTGCTCCTTTTGCCCTATCACAAACCGTTTGCTCATAGTCCAAAGGGAAAGATATCAGGTGCTCCATGCGATTCTACTTCTGGAAGGGGGGTAACTGGTTTTGTAGTATCAAACCATACATATTCATCAAACTGCTCTGGTAGAACTGCGTGAAAATAGTGGCTGGATCGCTCTCGCTCTGGTCTGTAGATGACACCAATCGCTCTCTCGAGTCGAGATTCTTTGAGCTCCTCGCATACCTCCTTACGTGCAGGCTCCCGCAGAGGAAGAAAGCATCTTGGTACGTGTGATTCGTGAAAGATGTTTTCATAACTTCCACTTATAGCTGGATGAATTTTTTTTCTCTCCAGCTTACCACCCCAATGGGAAGCAGCTGCTACCACACCTCCATTCAGGCCGAAGCCAATATGATATGCTTTCTCCTTGAAAGCCTCTCTGCATAACTGACCAAGATTGAACTCCCCACGCTTTCCCATCTCTGTTGCAGATGCTATTCCGATATGCGAATTATGAGCCCAGACTACGGCTCGCGAAGTCCCTCCATTACCCTCTAGTAGCTGATTCAGAGTATCAAACATGTGTTGATCACGAAGATTCCATGAACTCGTGGAGCTACAATAAAGACTTCGGTAATACTCCTCTGCATTAGCGACAATGCGGGCATTTTGCAACAAATTCATTAAGTCACTTTTCTTATGACCATTGCTATTGAGTTGAAGTCTCCACTCCAGTAGCTCTTGTAGAACAGAGAGAACTTGCTCTTCACAATCCTTTCGTATTCCAGATAAGACCGCCCTTCCATAATCGCTTGGCTCTTCTTCCCAGGGAGTCAGACACTCATATCGCGCTCGAACCTTATTAGCCAACGGCACATCTATCTGCTCAAGGATACGAAGAACTGCTGTCATCGATGAATGGAGACTATAAATATCAAGTCCAGCAAATAGTACCCGGTCTTCTGGTTCTTTTATTTGAGAATTATAGCTCTTTAGCCAACAGAGAAAACGAGCCGTTTCAGCATTTCTCCACATCCATATTGGAAATCTACCAAAGGGAATAAATCCTTCTTGTCGATGCTCTTTATTCCCCTGTAAGTCGGAGTTTATATAATATGCATCTGGCCAATCACCTTCAATCGCGACAATGGTAAATCCCTTCCGGGATATTAGCTGCTCAGTGATGGCAGCACGTATAGTGTAAAATTCCGATGTTCCATGAGTTGCTTCACCTATTAAAACTATACGACTCTCTCCGATGCGCTCTATGAGCCCATCCAAGTGATCTCCATAGATGTCATCAAAAGGAATAGCAACCTCATGAATAAGCTTAGGAAGAGTACCGTTGCTCTTTACCTGGGGAGCAAGCCTCGAGTCCCAACCAGCACTCCCAACGAGTGGCACAAACCGTACTGACCCATGCTCCTTTTCAATAAATCTTTCTTTACTGACTCGTTGAATACACAAGAGTTTTTGTATGTCGTACTTTTTACCGACAGGAAGAACCATCTTCCCACCTATCTTCAACTGTCTACGAAGCACGTCTGGAATACTCCATCCTGCTGCTGATACAAGAATTGCATCGAAGGGAGCTTTCTCTGGCAATCCCTGGGAGCCATCTCCTTGCTGAACAACTACATTTTCATACCCAAGCTTCTGAATTCGCTCACAGGCATGTATCGCTAAGTCAGCATGCCATTCAATTCCATACACTCGAGTCACGATCCGACTGATAATAGCAATTGCATAGCCACTCCCAACGCCGACCTCAAGTACTGTGTCGGTGGATTTGAGACCAAGCAACTCAAGCATCAGAGCCACAATATATGGTTGTGAAATTGTTTGCCCGTGGCCGATTGGAACGGGTTGGTCCTTATATGCAAGACCACGACTCTCGATCGGAAGAAATTCTTCTCGAGGAACTACCTGCATAGCGGACAGAATTGCTGCAGAATGAATTCCTCGAGCACGAATCTGCTTCTCAACCATTTCTAATCGAAGACGTGCGGAGAGAGCTCCGGTCGCACCATTCCTTCCTGCCGGCATGCTCATTGTCTCTATCGTTCAAGTTTCTTTGCTGTACGTAGGCTTATAATGAACTTTGTTTGCTCCTTATCTATAACTTCCATAATCTCAGCTCCAGAATTATTAGCCTCGACGGTAACCTGTTGAGGAGATCGAATGAAGTGTCCAACTTTTGGTGATAGAATCTCAATTTCATCGTTTGAGGGATCATATTTCATATTTTTAAATGGCTCCCAGGCGGCATCAACCTGAGCACCTATTCGTGGTGAAATCACCTCAATCTGAAACTCTTCATACTGCCCTGCTTGAGGCAGATGAGAAAAATACTGTTGCCACTCTTGCTTCTCTAACTCGCGTATCGCCATTCTCTTCCCCCTCTTTAGGCATTTAACCAGAAACTCTTCAATTCTTTCGGAAATCCACCTGCTATATGCGCCACTTCTCCGTTACTAATTTTCTGTTTGAGCACCCGAAATACAGCCTCTATTGAAGTCTGTGCAGAATGATCATTACCAAAATCTTTTGACATTGAGCGCATATCTGCTTGTCGTACAGTCGCTACAAAATCAGAGATGTGCCGTCCCTCAGCTACCTTTTGTCGACTAGGATTCCAGCCATCGATGTAAAGCGCCTTTAAAAGAAATGGAAGTTGTGAGATGAGATCGAAAGATTCTTCTTTGGTCAATCTCTCACGCAGAGCAGCGAACACTGCCCTTGTAACTCGAAAAGCTCGATCGATATCCTGTGGCGTTCCAAGTTCACTAGCAACGTCACTAATAAATATACGTGTACTATCGATATAGGCTTCAAAGTTCATCCCTTTTCCTCCAAGAAGGAACAGCATCGGTTGATTTTCCTGCTTGCTATCCTTTGTACAATCTCAATCGTAAGAAAGAATAGAATTTGCCAATGTCAGCTACCATGATCGCGATCGTCTAGAAACACCACCCTGATGAACAATGATACAAATCACCGACAAACCAATTCATCTCGGTTAATCAGTCACAAGATATGAAACAAGGGGGGTTAAAGTGGGATTTTTAATTGAAAAACAGGCGCAACAGGATATTACGCATAGTCCCCAACTGCGAGTAGTATCATCAAAAGCTCTTCCCGTAGTTCCAATTGCTGCACACAGATTACTGCAGCAGATTCATTATGGGACATTACGAATCGTGTTTCCCAACGGAAAAACGCAAACATATGGGCGACAAAACTCTGGCTATGATTGCACTTGGCGTATTCATAACGAGAACCTCTTTATACGGCTTATCCAACAAGGCTCACTTGGCCTCGGAGAGAGCTACATGGATGGAGAATGGGAGATTCTCCATGGATCTCTTGGAGATTTTTTCTGCATTTTATTTCAGAATAAGCTGTGGGAGCATATTCGAGAAGACATACAAACACGGCTACGCATTTTGTTGCAGCATCTCCTTCGAAGTCCAACCCGACTGACTTCGAGCAGCAAGAATGTTAGAGATCATTATGACCTTGGAAACACCTTCTTTTCATATATGCTCGATAGGTCAATGACATACTCATGTGGCTATCAACGTTCACCTGATGAAACACTTTTCGAGATTCAACAAAATAAATATTCCCTGATTGCAGATAAGCTTGCCATTAGAGATAGCGATGCATCTCTCGTTGATGTTGGATGTGGCTGGGGTGGCATGCTTCATTATATTACTCAACGCTTTGCAAATATTCATGCCACAGGCATTACCCTGAGCCAAAAACAATATCACTATGTAAAGAATGTCCTCGGCCCAAAAGGAATGTCCAATCGAGCCAAGGCACTTCTTCTTGACTATCGCGAACTCGATGGGACCTTTGATTACTTTGTAAGCATCGGCATGTTTGAACATGTGGGGAGACAATCGTATTCACAATTCATGGGGATGATTCGACGAGTGCTTCGCCCTGGTGGACGTGGGCTTCTCCATACAATTTCTACGGCTAGTGCCCCCGAGGAAGGTTCCGACCCATGGCTTATGAAATATATTTTTCCAGGTGGTTATCTTCCAAGACTTGAGGAGATTACTTATGAGATGCGAAGAGCAGGGCTTATCATCACTCATATTGAAAATCTTCGTGAGCACTATGTCCATACAATTGCTCATTGGAGAGCAAATTTCAATAAACATCGAGAACAGGTTCTTAAGCTTGGAGGACAGTATAGCGAGCGCTTCATGAGAATGTGGGAATTTTATCTCTACAGTGTGGAAGCGAGCTTTCGAACGGGGCCATGTCAACTCTATCAAGTTCTATTTCAGAAAGAGGCGTAATATATATGGTGCACAAATTGAAGTCATTTGGACAAAAGACTAGGAAGCGAAATGTAACGCTTCGAACCTCAGATCAATTCAATCGGAAAGATGATACAATTGCTGTTGCCTGCTCAAGATGTGGCAAACTTTTTAACTACACTGATGAACTCGATATAACGGATGAAGAGCCACCAATGAGTAATCCAGACATTTTTTTATGTCCCCACTGTGAGATGGAATTACGCGATTAGCATATGAGCAATCTCTTCTTATTGAACTTGAACCTGCGCCAAAGACACAGATGATTCAGGTTTCGTCTCATCTTCTAGTGCAGAAACAGCGATACGCGTCTTCAGGAGAACATCTGGTGTAACTGAAATAGCATCAATACCCTCTTCAACGAGAAAACGAAGGATATCTGGATTCGAAGAGGGTGCATCTCCACAAAGTCCAATGTATTTTCCATGCCGATGTGCAGACTGAATCACTTCTCGTATGAGCTTTTGAACAGATGGCTCTACCTCTGAAAAGAGGTGAGCTACTAATGCAGAATCCCTATCGACGCCAAGCACGAGCTGTGTCAGATCATTAGAACCAATACTCAGTCCGTCAAATATTTCAAGAAACTCATCCGCCAAGAGTATATTCGAGGGAATCTCACACATACCATAAATGGGAATATCACTTTGATGAATCCCAAAATCATTAAAGAGTTCAATAATCTTTCTCCCCTCCTCTGGCGTGCGACAAAATGGAACCATCAGTATAATATTTTTGAGGCCAAGAGTATAAAAGACTCTCTTAATCGCCTCGCATTCAAGCTCAAAACAAGAACGGAATCTTTCATCATAGTATCTCGAAGCGCCTCGCCATCCGAGCATCGGATTTTCCTCCGCTGGTTCGAACTGTTCTCCTCCGAGAAGTCTGGCATACTCATTTGATTTCAAATCACTACATCGTACGATCACAGGCTTTGGATAGAACGCTGCTGCTATCATGGCGACTCCCTGAGCCAAGCGCTCTATGAAGAACTCTGCTTTACGAGGATAGCTCCAGGTGAGCTTCTCAATCTCTCTTCGGGTTATGGGATCTTTAATCTGCTCGAAATCAATCAGGGCCCGTGGATGAATGCCGATGTATGAGCCAAGAATGAATTCAATTCTCGTTAGACCAACTCCGTCATTCGGCAATGCTGCATGGGTAAATGCTTTACGAGGCTCGCTAACATTTAAACAGACTTTCGTACTCGTTGTAGGCAAACTTGGAAGGGAGACTTCCTCCACCTCAAATTCAATGAGACCCTTATACACCTTTCCTACCTCTCCTTCCGAGCACGATACGGTTACTTCTTGACCATCTCGGAGCGTGTCAGTGGCAAACTCTGTTCCAACAACGCAAGGAACACCAAGTTCTCTACTAACGATCGCCGCATGACTCGTGCGTCCACCACGATTCGTAATAATAGCACTCGCTTTCTCCATGAGAGGTTCCCAATCAGGATCGGTTGTATCTGCCACAAGGATCTCACCTTGCTGAAATTCACACATTCGAGATATATCAGGACATACCCGTACTGCTCCATGACCGACTCGCTGACCAATAGCTTGTCCACTCAGGAGAACCTCCCCCACTTGCTTTAGTCGATATGTTTGGAGCAGATGTTGCTCGCGCTGAGAGACTACCGTTTCGGGTCTTGCTTGCACGACATATAACTTTCCATCATTACCATCTTTTGCCCATTCTATATCCATGGGAGCCGGTCGCCCAAGTTTCTTAGAAAAATGATCCTCTATTCGGCATGCCCATTCAGCGAGTAAGAGCACCTCATCATCATTTAATACAAAACGTGAGCGCTCAGCATAGGAAGCACGTATTGTTGTTGTGGTAGCTTGACCTGATTCAGAATAGACCATCTTATTCCACTTTGTACCAAGATTTTTGGCAAGAATTGCACGATATCCATCACGGAGCGTTGGCTTAAAAACATAAAACTCATCTGGTGAAATTTTTCCCTGCACTAATGGCTCACCAAGACCGTGCACCCCAGTTATAAGTACGACGTCTTGAAATCCAGAATCTGGATCAAGTGTGAAGACGACTCCTGAGCAAGCAAGGTCTGCACGGACCATGCGCTGTACACCTACTGAGAGAGCAATATCATCTTGATCAAAGCCTTGCTCAACTCGATATGAAATCGCCCTTTCCGTAAATAGAGATGCAAAACACTGCTTACAGGCCTGAAGTAACGCTCGCTCCCCGGAGACATTCAAAAAACTCTCTTGCTGCCCTGCAAAGCTTGCCTCGGGAAGATCCTCAGCAGTAGCAGAACTACGAACAGCTACATCAACAGGTGAGCCAGACTCTTTGCAAAGATGCGCATATGCTTGAGTAATCTCACCCCTCAATACATCATCAAAACTAGCAGATATAATTAACTCACGTATTGCTCGTGCACGTTTTTGCAGATCAGAAAGATCTTTTGTATCAAGCACTGAAAGAAGCTGCATGATACGAGCCTCAATCTGAGCAACCCGGAGAAACCTACGATAGGCACTTGCGGTAATGACGAATCCATAGGGCACTTGTATGCCGTCTTTTGTTAATTCTCGAAACAGTTCTCCAAGAGAAGCGTTCTTTCCTCCTACCTCAGCAGTATCTTCATGAGAAACGTCCTCTAGCCACCGAATATAGTCACTCAAAATCTCCTCCTCTCATTGCTGTTTTTTTCTGGCTCACTCTGCACTCTCTTCAACGAAAAGAAATTGATGCTCATCATACTCAGCGCACTGATTTCCTTTCATGATGCGAGGCGCAGCACAAATTACTTACAAGGGGGAAATAGCATGCAACGACTCGATAATGAGATTGCAATCATCACTGGTGGTGCTCTAGGAATCGGGAGAGCTACTGCAGAGCTATTCGCCAAAGAGGGCGCAGTTGTTGCGGTAACAGATATCCTTGAAGATCAAGGAGAGAGCTTATGTGACAAAATACGCCACTATAATGGAAAGGCCAGCTTCTTTAAAATGGATGTTTCCAAAGAAAGAGAAGTAGAAACTGTTTTCAGAAAAATTCAACAAGACTTTGGAGCCCCAACGATACTAATTAATAACGCGGGAATTGCTGGCGCTAATAAGCCAACACACGAAATCACAGAAGAAGAATGGGATGCAGTTCAAGCTGTGAATGTAAAGGGCGTCTTCTTTTGCACAAAACATATCATTCCTAAAATGATAGAAAATGGCGGAGGTAGCATAGTGAATCTCTCCTCAATCTATGGTCTGATCGGTGGAGATGATGTTCCTCCGTATCATGCATCAAAGGGGGCTGTCCGATTGATGACAAAAACAGATGCCCTGCTCTATGCAAAAGATGGAATACGCGTAAACTCAATTCATCCAGCGTATATTTGGACACCCATGGTAGAACACCATCTTGAGAGTCAGGGGCTAAACAACGAGGCAGGTAAAAAATTAATCGCCGAAAAGCATCCAATCGGACACATTGGCGAGCCAGATGATATCGCTTACGGAGCGCTCTACCTTGCATCGAAAGAAGCAAAATTTATCACTGGATCAGAGCTGATCATTGATGGTGGATATACCTGTCGATAAGTTGTAATCAGACACGACTCTTTTTCTGAGTTGCAACGAGATTCGAGCTTAATGGCTCATCCATTCTTTCTTTTCAGCAGCCAAGCTCCGATTCTGCAACGCAGGCATCTAAGCTCCCCTTTCGATTGTCATTCGCCGAAGAGTGTGCCCCATTGACTTGAACTGACGAGTTGAGCTGTCGATCGGTCGTCACATAATCTTCAACCTTCGTTTGACTCCATTCGTGTTCATGATTCCAGGTAGTCCAATGGTAACGCCACTCGTTCCAACCAACACCAAGATGACGTACATAAATCCCATGCTCAGCAAGCACTTTCCCTATCTTTCTTCCCGTCATGCACGGCTCACTGTAACAGTAAACAATAATATCTTTATCTTGAGGAAGCTCTCGAAAGGCCCCGACTATTCTTTCAACCTGATCATAGGCTGACTTATCTGGCGAAGAGTATGCAGGAATGTTAAGCGCACCCTTAATATGAGCCTTGCGATACTCCTCAGCACTCCTTAAGTCAACAAGAGTAAAATCACTCTTTCCCTTCATCATTGCTTTCCTGAGGTGATGCGGACTCACAAGCACAGCCGCTTCGGTAAGATAAAAGTTCTTAATAAGTTCTTTTTTTGAGGGTGCGCTCACTCCACTGCAAGCGATGAGCATCGCAGACATAACAGCGAAGCTCATAAGAATACAGACCTTCGCTACTTGGATTTTAATCTTCGAATGTAACATTTCCTATCTTCTCCATCCTCTCATTACATCCCGGCTCCAACGGAGCATAGGAATATATAAATTTACGTACAACGAACACCTAGGATTCCAGGCTTTCTGAACGCATTGAGTATTCTAATGACTCGGCTAACGCAGCAAAGTTTCCATCACCGAAACATCCGATTACATCACTTGCCCGCTGAATGATCTCAATAAATGGCACACTTCTCCCTGGAAACATCCGCTTAGAAAATAACTGAAGTAAATATCCCTCTCCACACTTGTCCACTAAAATCCCAAGTCGCTTCAGTGTATCGAATGCCTCTTCTGGAGTGATATCTCCAAGCCTCTTTGGCACCTCATCATAGTAACACTCTGCATGCTTTTGATTCCGAAACTCTAGGAATCCAAGACCCCGAGCTCTGAGGCTCTGAATAGAGCCAATGATGTTATCAGTGGCCAGCGCTATATGCTGTGCGTGGCTCCTTCCCATTTCTCTCAGTTGAGCTGGAATTTGAGACTCGTCATCTCCCGCTAGAGGTTCATTAACCGGGAAAAGAATTGCCTCTTCCGTTCCATACAAGCCCATGACTTCACTGTAGAGCGAGGCCATAAATTCGTCCGCTTCTACTCGAATAGTAAACTCATTCACTTTTTTCATTCCAAAAACATCTCTCATGAAATCAATCACGGGGAGAATCTTCTGTGTGTTCGTTACGATATGATCAATTCGCTGAAATGCATGCGAGGAGGCGCGCTGAAGATGAGGGTTTGGAGTCATCCCCAAATAAGGTGTTTGATCATCTTCAAGAAAACGGAAAAATAGCCCACCGTCATGTGGTGCCTTGAGATGTCCCACTCCAGTGACATCACAAATGCCTGAAGGTTGGTCTGTTCTCTTCCCGATTTCTGTGAGAGCCTCCTTTGTATTCTCAACCCGAATACCGATTTCACGAATAAAGTTGCCTGATTGTCGCGCTAAGAGAGACGCATCATCTCTACTATCAAGAATGAAGAGAACATCCTCCGCTTCAATGCCATAGACAGGCTCCTCCTCCTTTTCAGGGACATACGCAATATCCATTCCCATTAATTCGGATAGTCGCTCAGCTTCACCCCGTGCATCTTCAACATATAACGTAACGGGACCAAAGCGTTTCATGCGTAGTGGATTATCACTCATGTCTCTTCCTCCTATCTCTCAACAATCAGTTGTTCATCAATGCATGCTGGCAAGATCTTCCCGCTCACTTCTCCAAACCCTATAGTATAGCCATTCCCTGTTGCATACCCTGAGAGGGTTAAGGTGTCTCCATCTCTTAAGAAGGTACGCGTTTCCCCTGAAGGAAGTTGAATTGGGCGAGTCCCCTTCCATGTTACCTCTAATAGCGAGCCATAAGAATCAGGATCCGTTCCACTGATAGTTCCTGAGGCTATTAAATCCCCTACCCGTAAACTACAGCCATTACTAGCATGATGAGTAATCTGTTGGGCAGGGCTCCAGTACAGATTGCGCGCATTCGTTCTGGTAATCACTTCAGGCTGCCTGAGATCAGGAGTCGTTAAATATGCCTCCAACTGGATGTCAAATCCATTCTCTCCCCCCTGACGCAAATACGGAAGCGGCTCAGGATCTTGCTTGGGACCAGCAGCCTTAAACTCTTTCAAGGCGTCCATAGTAACGATCCACGGGGAGATAGAAGTTGCGAAGTTCTTCGCAAGGAATGGGCCGAGTGGTACGTATTCCCATTTCTGAATATCACGCGCGCTCCAGTCATTCACGAGCACCATGCCGAATATATAATCGTTTGCCTCTTGTATTGAAATCGGCTCACCGAGTGCGTTCTCTTTCCCGATGATCAGTCCAAGTTCGAGCTCATAGTCCATGAGTCGACACGGCCCAAAAGACGGGAGCTCCTTATCATCAGCTTTCGTTTGTCCACATGGTCTACGGATATCGGTCCCAGAGATCACAACCGAACTTGCCCGTCCGTGATATGCTACGGGAACATGTAACCAGTTCGGAAGGAGGGCGTTATTCGGATCTCTGAACATGCTCCCGACATTTGTTGCGTGTTCTCTCGAGGAGTAAAAATCAGTATAGTCTCCAATTTCGATCGGGAGTAAGAGCTGAACTTCACTCTGCTTTACAAGAACCTCTTTCAATAAAGAGGCATCTGACTGGATGATTGCACAACTCTCATCAAGCAACTGTTGTATTGTACGCCTTACTTTTTGCCACTCACTTTTCCCCTCCTGCATAAACCGATTCAGGGTAGGCGATTGAAAATAGTCTCCCTCCAGAACTCCTTTTTGTTGGAGTACTGTCAGATCAAGTATCTCTTCTCCGATGGCAACCCCGATATGCGGTGCGCCTCCATCACGAGAAAACACTCCATACGGAAGGTTCTGAATCGGAAAGTGAGAGCTCTCTGCAACCTTAACAAATGACTTTTGTACCACGAATTTCTGCTCCCTTATTGTTTCATCCAACCGAGATTCTCTGCATCCATCACCGGCTCCTCAAAACTACAGCTCCCGAACGAAAGCACAAGCTCGTGCCGAGCCTTCTCTATCTCAGAAAACAGGAGACGATGCCCAAACCAAGAGACCGAGGATGCGTCAAAGACTGGCAGTTCCACGTTATCCTCGGTAGCACTGAGAACGGTAGCACTGAGAATAGGAACAAGTGCTGAGGCTGGCTCATTGCGAAGAAAAGCAACGAGTGCGGCGAAGTAGACATTAAAAAATCCATGAACTAACTCTGTACGTCCTCCCTCCTCTGAGCGTGGAGCGTGTCGAAAGGGATGATGTAACCCTGCCGTAAACTTGATAGGAACTGCGTGAGCCGAAACCGTTTCAAGGGTTATCGCTATGCTCTCCGGGGAAGGGATGAGATGGTTTTGTATTCCACCGCAACGCAACTTAAATCCAGAAAGCAGCCTCGACTCACTATTCCTCGCTGCTATTTCCTCTACGACTTTTTTCATGCTCTCCTCCCAGTCCGAGTGAAGAGCGAGCTCGAAGAATATTGAGGATAAACCTTCTGCGAAGTGACTACTGATAAGAAATTCATGTTTGTTACGCAACACGTCAAGACTATTGCTATGCTCTTGAATTCGACACTCAATCATATCCAACAGAACACGCCCCTCACTGCGTTCGACAAGAGAGAAGACTTCAGCAATTTCGCTATCAGAATCTCCGACAAGGAGAGAAATCCGAAATGGATTGTCCGCAGAGAAATGAGCCAGAAGATCGTCTTGAAGCGAACGGAAAGATTCGGCAGTAATAACGAACCGAGAGAGGATCCAACTGGATGAAGACTCTCGGTACTTAAGAAAATTCTTGACTGCCACTTCCAGCGGAAGACCAGCTGGAGGGAAAAGGCCTGCATAGTCCACCATGTTCGAGAAGAAACAGCGAGCGAACGGGCCACAGGAATTCCCCGCTGGTAGGTTCTCGGTTGTTACTTTCTGATGTGTGTTCATATCCCTAATTACTGAAACGAAAAGACCTCCCTTTCTTGTACCATTCGAGGGATACGATCGCTATGGGCAGTATCGGATATGGAAATTTAGATTTGTCAGAAATATCAATTTGTTAGCGATTACACCGTTCCTCTCATCGACAAGAAGCAAATGCCTGAATAACCTTGTCGTACTCCTCACACGCTCGCTCAAGCTCTTGCACAGGAGCATACTCATCCATCTGGTGAATGACTTCTTTTTTGCCAGGACCAAATGTCACCGCAGGAATCCCCACTTCGATAAAACTACCACAATCGTTCCCCCCTCGTGCAATTCGGTGCTCAACTGCGGGATGTGCCGCTTCAAACGCACGGACAAGCGAACTATCTATCGGACAAAATGCACACTGGCACGGATCACGTAATCCTACCACCTTCCCAAGATCGCCGAGCGCATCCTCCATAAGACTCTTCACCTGAGGATGTAGTTCTGGCGTAGTTCGAATATCCCACCGAAGTAACACAGACGACGGAACACTATTCACAGAACTCTCACTTGAGCGGATCCCTGTCATCGTTACCGCTGGCTTGCCCAACTGCTCATGCACAAATGACTTCCCCCACTCCTTCTTGAGCTCCTCTATTCGGCTCATCGCTTCAAATGCAAGTTCAGGAGCGTTGGTGGTCTTCCCCGCTGCTTGAGAGGCATGGCAAGCCACCCCTTCAATGACAAGCTCAACATGGTGCACTCCACGATTTCCAAGTTCTATGTACTCAAATCCCGTTGGCTCACCAACAATGCAAATGACATCTTCATAACGACTCTGCCAGTTCTCTTGAAAATATTGCACATATTCGCGAGACCCCCGTCCTGTCGTCTCCTCCTCTCGCACGAACGAAAAGAATAGATCAAGCGGCGGCACTTCATCTCGATATCGATCCACAAGCTCTAAAAAAGCGGCAAGGCTCGCTTTCATATCACTCGCGCCCAGCCCATATACTCGACCATCTGCAACTACACCAGCATCTGCTCCCACGGGGGGATAACCCCATTCACTCAGCGTTCCAGCCGAAACGGTATCCGTATGTCCATTGAAGATTATTGCTTTCGTTTGATTTTTTCCGGGGATGCGACAGAAAACATTATTCTCTTTTTGCTCCGGCTGAACACCAGCATCTTTCAGATAACGAAAGAGCCACTGTGCTATTGCTTCTTCATGGGAACTCTCTGAAGGTATCTGAATCAGAGCCTGTAGCTTTTCGATTACATTCATTCTGAAACTCTTTCACTCTCCCCAAGAACACGAGCCACTTCACTCGCAGTCCGATGGACAGCTTCTTGGATTCTGAGACGGACACCCTCACGGGCCCCCTTGCACGCTTCCCACTCCTTCACGAAAAGCTCAACAGAGAGCTTGGTAGCCTCCTCACTTGGTCCCCCACGGTGCTTTCTCCGAGATAGAGCCACTTGAGGCTTCAGGACCTCTTTGAGGTCCTCTGGATTCACACTGAGCGAAGTGCCGAGCTCCTCGGCATAACGCACCAGATCTGACTCCCGAAGGTCTTCCAAGGGAAGACCTCTCTCCATGAGATCGTTCACTGCCTGCCCTACAATC
The DNA here is from genome assembly GCA_009926305.1 of bacterium. Lineage (NCBI taxonomy): Bacteria > bacterium. The sequence goes on along the minus strand of RFPC01000001.1, from coordinate 46,609 downwards.
TTATACACGAGCCGATACGGCAGACCAGTCGTCTGCGAAACAAAATCAGCTACGTCTGTCGTTAAGGAATAGTTCTGCTTCACGAGCACTTCCATACGCTCACGGTGAAAGCGCATGCTCCCGAGTACTTCTGTGAGCACTCCCAGCCCAGTTTTGAACTTCCTCAGCCCGAGTTCCACGTATTCTTTTAACTCTCTTGCATCTCGATTGTATCCGGCTGGAAGTCCTGAAAGGAGCTCAAAGCCTGCAAGCATCGAGCCTGCGACCTGATTCCCAGATGCTCGAAGTAATTCGAGGGCATCGGGATTCTTCTTCTGTGCCATGACTGAGCTTCCCGTAATTGGGTGAAGTCGTTGTGCCACAGAGTCTCCCAACTCGAGAAATCCATATTCAAACGTCGCATACTGTAAGGTATCGGTTGCAAACTTTGAAAGCTCTATCGCACCAACGGAAAGTATCTGCAGCAACTCGTACTGGAAAAAGCCTCGGTGACTGATCGCATCAAGTGGCACTTCCCACACCTTTTCAAATCCAAGAAGCTCAGCCGTATACTCGCGGTCAATAGGCCAAGAAGTACCGAATGATTCTACTGAGCCAAGAGGGCACTGATCATAGCGCGATAAGAGCGAGAAAAGCGCTTTATGAATACGAACAAACCCCCCACAGTACATAAGACACCACTGTGCAACCGTTGTTGGTTTCCCTGGCTGCATGTGGGTATACCCGGGCATCACCCAATCAATATGCTCTTCTGCAAAGGTTATGAGCTGCTTGATTACATGCTCTAACTGTATCGCAAGTTCACACGCTTCCTCCCGCAAGAAGAGGAGCTCCGTTACCATCACCTGGTCGTTACGGCTCCGCGCGGTATGCGCTGATAGACCAGCTTTCTCTCCTGCCCGTTCGACGATCTCTTTTTCGAGCGTAAGCTGTGCTCCTCGATTTGGATCAATCGAAAAATTCCCTTGCTCGTTCAACCGCTCAATGTCCGCCAGCGCCTGCAGAATTGCTACTGCAGAACTTTGCGAAACTATTTTCGTTCGTGCAAGCATCAACACATGTGCTCTTGTTCCCCAGATATCTGAGGCAACCATCTTCATATCAAGCTGCATCTGCTGGGGTGAAACAACAAACTCAGAGACTGTCTTACTGACCACGAGAACTCCTTTCCTTTTCTTCCTTCGAGCCGACGTAGATCTTACCCGATCCGATGCAAGATGGCAGACCCCATGCCGTAAATCTTTGAGAAACCACGGGCTTCTTCTCCACTCCAGAGAGAGGACTCCTCCCCGTAGAGCGTTCCCGCAGAGAGGGCTGATTTATCAGCCTGAACACCAGTGATAATGCAGTGCCCCTTCTCGTACCGGAGACGCGCTAACCCTGTGACTTTCTGTTGTGAAGAATCAAAGAACGCTTCCAGATCTCTCATGAGCGGTTCATACCACTTCGCTTCGTGCATGAACGTGCCATAAGTCTGGGCAACGGTCTGCTTCCATTCGAGTTGGCTCTTACTGAGGACAATCTTTTCAAGCTCCTGATGGGCTCGGATGAGCGCTAACATCCCTGGTGCTTCAAACGCAATCCGTCCCTTTATTCCAAGAATCGTGTCGCCGACATGAACGCCTCTCCCGTAGCCATACTCGCCCCCAATCGCATTCAGCATGGCGAGGATCTCGTGCCCAGCCATATCGGTGCCATCGAGAGTGACAGGGACTCCCTTCTCAAATCCCACCACCACCTCACGTGGAGCATCACTCACCCTTGCAAGCGAACGGGTCAGAACGTATGCCTCTTCAGGAACTGTTTGCCACGGGTCGTGGGTCTCACCTCCTCCAATGGTCACACCAAAAACTCCTTGATTGATTGAGTACTTCTTTTTCGCAGCAGAAATTTCAAGGCCACGCGCTTTCAAGTACTCCGTCTCCTCCTCTCGAGTCAGTCGAAGCTCTCTGATGGGCGCAATCACTTCCAGCTCAGGTGCCAGTGTTTGAAAGGTGACGTCAAATCGAACCTGATCGTTTCCAGCTCCTGTTGAGCCGTGTGCTACTGCGATTGCATCAATCTCTTTTGCAATCTCTACGATTTTTTCTGCTTGAATAACTCGTTCAGCTCCTACCACCAACGGGTATACACCACCCCGTAGTATATTCCCCTGAATAATTCTCGTGCCAAACCGTTCGAACACCTCTTGGACGGCATCAAGAGTAACGTGTCGAGTCGCCCCAGCCTCATAAGCAACTGATTCAATCCGAGAGAGTTCCTCAGGCGAAAATCCGCCCGTATTCACCGTTACGGTGATAACCTCATATCCCTTTTCTTGAAGATACTTCACGCAGTAGTTCGTATCGAGCCCCCCGCTGTAGGCAACAACGACTTTATTCATCTCATCTCCTCTTTAATGAAGCATACGGGCAAAAGCTAGCCTAAATTGAATAAATATGCAAAATATATTGAATAAATATTTAATATGGGGGATTATCCTCTCCAGACCAAGACCACAAGAAGGATTGACCTGATGCCAGATTCTAAAGAAGCCCGTCAAACAGCCCTTGTAGAACTCTTAACGGAGTCCCCTTACTACTCGCAACAAGAGATCTGTGATGCGATGAAAGCAGCTGGATTCTCAGCGGCACAACCAAGCATCAGCCGAGACTTACAAGAACTGGGGATAATAAAATTTTCAGGTCGTTATCTTCCGCCCTCTGCATTAAAGGAAAAACTCCCTGAAGGTCTTACTGATGCTATCATACCTGCTGGCCCCTACATGATTGTTGTACGAACAAAACTCGGTGCGGCACAACGAGTGGCAGCTGAGATTGATGCCGTGTCTATTGAAGGGCTCATTGGAACAGTCGCTGGGGATGACACAATTTTTCTCGCCTTTGATGATCCGTCTCAACAAGCACCCGCTCTTGATTTCTTAACTCAGAAACTTCTGTAACTGGCTGGAGATAATGATGCGAAGAATAATACTTGATAAAATATCATCATCCACTAAAAACGTCTCACTTACACGTGAAGCACGAATCACTGAGGAAGTTATTGCCAAACCGGGATACGTACTTGCTGGCAAGATCCACGGAGAAAAAACAACCTATAATGAAATTGAAAACCTCTCTGGACGCCGAATCAGGCTGCATGCTGGAGAAGTACTCGCTGGCACCCTCGGGCACCGAGATGCCTTGCATGGGTATTCAGGAAGGGTCCCCGATAAAATCTCGATTGGGGATAGGCTCCAGGTCCTTAATATGGGGGGAGTAATCGGAGAATGTACTTCTGCAAACCCACAAGTAGGCAAACCTTTTGACTTCGAGGTGCTGGGAAGCATCCTCGTTTTTCCTCAGTTTGAAAGCCGCCAGGGAGAGCCCGCTCACGTGGCACAACACGGTGCATTACAATGGCCGAATGGGCAAGAAATAAACTTCTCAAGGAAAGTACCAGTAGTTTTCGTTGCAGGCACTTGCATGCAGGCGGGGAAAACGAGTGTTTGCGCACGCATGATACGCGGCTTGAAAAACTCAGGGCTTACTGTTGGTGCTTGCAAGCTGACTGGAGTTTCTCTATTACGGGATATTCTTGAGATGGAGGATTACGGGGCAGATACTGCACACACGTTTATCGATGCTGGCGTTGTTACCACCGATAGCGAATCCGCTGTTCCGACGGCCCACCTCGTCTTTCATACACTGATTGAAGAAGGGGTGGATGTCATCGTAGCAGAACTCGGAGATGGAATTCTGGGAACGTATGGTGTGAAAGAGATTCTTTCAGACGCTACGCTCATGCAGATGGCTACCACGTTTGTCTTATGCGCGAATGATCCAGTAGGAGCCTGGGGCGGAGTAGAACTCTTAAAGGAACGATTCGGGCTGCGTCCTCAAATCATATCAGGTCCAACAACAGATAACCTTGCTGGGATTAACTACATTGAACGCGAACTCGGAGTTCGAGCTATCAATGCCAGAAAGAATACAGAAGAACTGATCAGTTTTGCGAATCAATGTATTCAAGAAAAAGCGACACCGTGTATTCCATCAACAGAGTAATATTATGACTATTGACGATACATTGACGACTCCAACAGTTGCAGTAGCAATCTTCGGCGGCACTGGGTATGGCGCAGGAGAGCTGCTTCGACTCTTGGCACACCACCCTGATGTGAAAGTTGTTTCAATCAATTCGCGAACTCAGGTCGGAAAACTCGTAACAGATATCCACCCGCACTTGCTTGGATTCTATGATACGCTTCGTTTCTCAAGTGAGTTAGATATCGATGCGATTAAAGAGCATCCACATCGCATAATCATTAGTGCTCTTCCACATGAAGTGAGCGGTAAAACAGGAGAAGCTCTAGAGCCGACACGCTCACTGCTCAATATGAAGTTTATCGATCTCTCAGGAGCGCATCGACTATCGGCACAAGATTTACATCAGCAATTCTACCCTGGAACGCCTCGTAATGAGGAGTTAGCGACAAAGTTCGTCTATGGGCTTACCGAACTCGCGAGCAATTCAGTCTCAACTGCATCTCATATTGCCAACCCAGGATGTCTGGCCACTGCCTCAATCCTGTCACTGGCTCCGATTGCCTCTCTGATCAAGCCAGCCTTCATAGCATTCGACGCAAAAACAGGTTCTTCTGGCTCAGGTCGAGAACTAAAAGAGGGCACTCATCACCCAACCCGGCATGCGAGCTATACGGCATATAAGCCTCTCTCTCACCAGCACGTACCAGAGATCAGTTCATGCCTGAAACACATCGGATTACCATCGTGCGAGACGAGCTTTATTGCACAAAGCCTTCCGATTGCACGTGGCATCTACGTTACAACGCATGTGCACAACAAGACGAGTCTGAATGCGGATCAAGTCGTTGACGCCTTCGAGGCTTTCAGCGCCCAACATCCATTTATTCGCTTTCGCAAATCGCCACCACATCTACAACCGGTAGTCGGCACAAACTTTTGTGACCTCTCGGTAGCCATAGATGATAAAAAGCTCATTGTCATGGCTGCAATTGATAACCTGGTTAAGGGCATGGCTGGACAAGCCATTCAAAATCTTAACCTGATGTGCGGGCTCCCGGAGGAACGCGGCTTGATGATCCCTGGCACTCGTCCCTACTAAGTAAATCAAGAAAGGAATAACGTATGGATGCGATAGCTCCTCTCGTAAATACATATCCCCAGTACCCCTTTGAAATTACCCACGGAAGCGGGGCATATGTGACTGGTTCTGATGGAAATACATATCTCGACCTTTACGGCGGGCACGCCGTATGTGCACTCGGACACAATCATCCTCGAATTCAGCAAGCAATTGCTTGCCAATCAGAAAAACTCTTCTTCTACTCGAATCTTACTCGCCTCTCGATTCGGAACAAAGCCGCCGAAGCTCTACTCACCTTTGCGAACAACAGAATGAGTTCCCTATTCTTTTGCAATTCTGGTGCTGAAGCGAACGAGAACGCACTCAAACTGGCTGTTCAACTCACGGGACGTTCGCGAATCGTGGCATTCAAAGGGGGATGGCACGGCAGAACCACAATGGCTGCTGCTGCTACAGACGACCCATCGTGGCATGCAAAAACACCAGGGTGGACTGGGAATGTCCTCTTCCTAGAACCGAATAATATCGCTGAGCTTGAGAAGATTGATCAGACATGTGCAGCCGTGATTATTGAACCCATTCAGAGTATCGGTGGAGTTAATACGATCGAGAATGAATTCCTTATTGCGCTTCGACAGCAGACGAGCAAAACGGGAACACTTCTTATTTTTGATGAGGTGCAAACAGGAGTAGGCCGCACAGGAGTCCCGTATGTTAATGGACATGGTCACCGAGATAGTTCAATGCTCACGCACGGCATTGAAGCGGACATGAGCACAACAGCAAAAAGCCTAGCAAATGGATTCCCGGTCGGAGCAGTTCTTTTTACCGCCGAGATTGCTCAAGAAATTGCACTTGGAGATCTCGGATCCACCTTTGGTGGAGGACCACTAGCGAGTGCCGCCGTTCTTGAAACAATATCAATCATCTCGAATGAACATCTCATGGAACGAGTCCAAAGATTTGAAGACGCGATCCGCAGCGAGCTTTCGTGCTGCTCTCTTGTGCAAGAGATACGCGGACATGGCTGTCTCCTTGGTCTCGTCTTATCAGCACCAGCACAACGCGTCGTGACTGGACTCAGAGACAAAAGAATTCTTGCGGGAACAAGTGGCGTCTCGAACGTGATGCGCCTTCTTCCCTCTTATCAGGTCGAGGAAACGCATGCGAAACAACTGGCCGAGGCGCTAGCCGACATTGGAGAAGGCCTGACATGAAGCACTATACACAAGCCAAGCGATGTTCTCTTGATACACTGCTCTCACTGCTCCAAGCAGCGTCTCTGATGAAATATGAACGGCGATATCCTGACCTTTCAGGGAAAATTCTCGGAATGGTATTTATGAATCCATCTTTGAGAACCAAACTTTCTTTCGAGGCCGCAATGGCTCGATGTGGAGGCCAAGCACTTTCAATTACCCCAGGAGAATCTTCTTGGGCTTTTGAAGAGCAGCTCGGCATTCGAATGGATAGTGACAGACCTGAACATTTGAAAGATGCGGTACGAGTGATGTCTCGCTATGTGGATGCGCTTGCACTTCGAAGCTTCGCAAAACTTCAGTCAGTTACGGAAGATGTGCAAGACACCACCTTACGCCGCTTCGAGGATTGGTCAACTGTTCCAGTTATGAGCCTTGAATCAGCGGTTGAGCATCCGTGTCAGATGTTAGCTGACATGTTGACAATCAAAGAAATCTGCACCGAACCGAAGGCAAAGAATTTCTGTCTCAGATGGGCTCCGCACATCAAACCCTTGCCGCTTGCCGTTCCCCACTCAGCGATTTTCGCTGCAGCACACCTTGGCATGAATATCACGGTGTGTGCTCCAGAGGGGTATGAATTGCACACTGAGTTTATTCAGTACGCGAAAGAAACCACCACATTCCTCGGAGGCACATTCGCCCAAAGCCATGATCCGAGCAGCTTACCAGATGATACAAAAATCGTTTATGTAAAAAGCTGGGGAGCGAGCTCGCTCTATAATCAGCCAGAGCGGCAACGCCAAGACTTCGAACGGCACGCGCACTGGATGGTGGATGCGCCTCTGCTACAAGAAGAGACGCGCCTCTTACATTGCATGCCGATACGGAGAAACCTCGTAGCGACTGATGCGGCTCTTGACCACAAAAATTCGGCAATCATTGAACAGGCTGAGAATCGACTCTGGGCACAGCTCTCTATTCTTGAATGGATTTTTACTAATGACGATGGAGTGATACAAAATGACTGAAGTAGATTTACAACTCTTAAAGACCGCAATTCCCTATATACGAGCCTATAAGGGGAAAATATTCGTGATTAAGTTAGGGGGTGAGATATGCAAACCAGGCAAACACCTCAAAAATCTCATGGAGCAGCTCTCGCTTGCCTACCAGCTGGGCATACAGCTTATCATTGTGCATGGCGGTGGTCCTCAGGCAAATGCTCTAGCCGATAGGTTGCAGATCGAGTCTGAGTTTATTAATGGAAGGCGAATTACTTCTCCTGGGATGCTGGAAGCTGCAAAGATGAGTTTTGCTGGAACAGTAAATACCGATCTTGTTGCGGCGTTGAATGCAGAGGAAGTTCCAGCGATTGGAATGAGTGGGATTGATGGAGGACTCGCAAAAGCCTTTAAGCGCCCTCCTCAAACGGTATCAAATGTTGAGACTCAGCAGGAACAGAATGTTGATTTTGGTGAAGTTGCAGACCTGAAAGGAATTGATCCTCACGTGCTGTATTCTCTTTTAGAAAAGGGGTTTGTCCCTGTTATCTGCTCACTCGTTTCAGATACTACGGGCAGAATCTTAAACATTAATGCTGATACACTAGCAGCAGGAATTGCAGAAGCTGTTGGAGCTCAAAAGTATTGTTTGCTCTCGCCCGTCGATGGAGTGATGCGTGACATAAATGACCCGACCTCGCTACTTTCAGAAATCACACTGACCCAAGCAGAAGAACTCCTGACTGATGGTACCGTTCAGGGTGGAATGCATACAAAAATTCAAAACTGTATTGAGGTTTTGAAACGGGGAGTTCCAAGAGCTCACATTGCAAACGGCTTAAAACCAGATGCGTTCCTCAACGAGATCTTTACCAATGAGGGATCAGGCACGTTGTTAATTGCCGAAAAGAGTTAGTAAGCAGTCATTCTCTGTAGTGGCGGCCTACACCGACGGCTTAATGGGCGTTTTATCCATCAGTTGCGCGGCAGCCACATGTTGATATGGGGCTCCATCATCCTTACTGACGTCTACTCCTACTTGGGGAAAGGAGTAGAGCAACCTATCGGTAGTCTGACATCGTACCAGCAGAGGACTCCCTCCCTCACGTTCAAAGATGCTCTGCTTATTGTGACTACTCAGCCTCTGACATCCCTCAGCCAATGCCACGACTGCGAGTGGGGCAAGCTCCCCCAGCTGACCTACCTGTGAGTCCCGAGATGCCTGAACGAAATCGTGATCAATAGCGAATGAATACGTAAGACCAGGAGTTGTTCTCGTCTTTTCATTTGCCTCATGCTCTTCCCAGAATGACCTCGCGTCATCATCAAGAAAAAAGACATCACTTCCGAGTCCACGTGTGTGAGCCGCGGCATTCAGTGCTGCCGCAAGCTCAACGACGGAATGCTCGGATGGAATACTTAAAGAGATGAGGCCGTTATCAAGCTTCTGAAAACCACCGAGAAACTGCTCACCTACTATTGGTAGTGTAGCTTCTGCTTCAAATACTGAAGCAGCGAATGCAATCCCTTTTACAGCGATAGAATCACTGCATGTATATACTCCCACACCGTTCAAAGAATCAGCCCCCAGCACCACTCCTCTCGTAGCACCTCGAATCAGTGCATTGTGTCCAAACCCATCACAAAGAAGAGATGCTGTATTCTCTGTCTGTATTTTTTCACATGCTTCAGCTAGTGCTACCACTCCTATAGAAACGGGAGCCCCATGGTCTTGGACTTGTTGCTGACGGGATTTAGAGGCTGCTTCTGGTATAATACGAAAGTGATAGATTCGGTTTGAAATGACTCCCTGACCTTCAGTAGATTCATTCTCTTCCCAAAATCTCTGATGAGTCACATCAAATACTGGTGAGCTCATCCCTTTTTGCTCAGCAAGGGTATTCAGCAACTCTCCTGCCTCTTGTACTGAAACACCTTCTGGTAGGGAGAATTCAATAGCTCCTCCATCGAGCTTTCTATACCCCGATAGGATATCTTCAGCTGTAATTGTTCCAATCTGATAAAGACTTGGTTTCCGACTCGAGGAATCAACAAACCCCGTTGCCATGAGTTGCTCGTGGATACTCTGGACGGCTTTCGGCAAGCTCTCTCTGGATACTCCATTTTTGCTCTCTGGCAAACGATTATCGTGCTCTAAGTTCATAACCTCCTATTCCCCAAACAGAATTCATCTCAGACCCCGTATGGAATAGAGATAGTAAAACCTGGTTATAATGTAAAGTTGGTGCCGAATTCAGATATATTTTTGACATAATGAGGAGTTCTCCCAACACGCCCCTTATAAGCAGCATTCTCATACATAATGCCGCATAATCAATGGCTTAGCGCGACTATGTAACGTTCTCCGTACTGCTGACATAACGATCCTGAGGGGAGTTGGAAAAAGACTCGAGAGTTTAAAACTCGACAGTCCAAGGTTGTTTATCGTTTTAACGGGGGATTTTATGAAACGCACCGCTCTTTACTCTTTTGTTCTTTTCACTGCTGCACTTTTATTGTTACCTGCAACCACTTTTGCAAGTGCCCAAGAACAAGACTCTTCGCCAACTCAATCAGATACCACTTGCTTAGCCGAACCAGTAAATCAACTTTATCTTGCTGCGTTTGCACAAGATGCACCGGGCTCTTCTGCCTGGATATTTCATCACTTAGTCTCGCAAAGCCAGGCAGAGATCTGTGGATCCTTTAATGGCTTGAATCGGAGGATGATTGATAGACTTGCTGTGGGTCTTTTCCACCAGACAGGCATTTTAGGACTGACTATCTGTGCACTGGAGGTCACTGGAGAGTGTGTAAACCAACGGCGAGGCAGATAAACGTGGGCAAAATCGTTTAGATGGACCGTAATCTATCACGTTCAAAAAGCGGCTAACCAGACAAACTCCTGGCTAGCCGCTTTTTCGTATCTCCAGATACTTTCACCGTCACACCTTGCAGGCATCATGCAAGGAAAGAATATTGAGGTATTCTTTCACTCCATTTCCCTTGGTATCAATGAATCTCAACTCGCTTCGCTTGCTGCTCTTCAAGTTTCCCAATTGTTAGAGTTAAGATTCCATCGCTCATTATGGCCCCAACCTTTTCAGGATCTGCATCTTTCGGAAGGGTAAAAGAGCGCGTACCCATCTTTGGCGCCCATTCTTTCAGAAGAACGCGCTCAGAGGTACTCTCTTCAGACGGTAAAATCTCCCCTTCTTCCTCGCTTTTTACGGTAATGCGAAGCACTCCTTCTTCGAGCGCTATCTCGACGTCTTCTTTCTTTTGTCCTGGTAACTGAACTGCTAATGTATACGCTGAATCCCCATCAGTTACATTCACGAAGAAATTTTCAGTCGGGATATTGCTCGTTGTTCGCTGGCTCATTGTTCGCTGGTTAAGCATCGGCTCAGCAAGGTTAAAAAAATCTCGTAATACATCCTCACTCAACCCTAAAGGGCTAACACTCCTAAGCGTAGGTGCATACTGCGCTACCCGTCTATACGGCCTGACATAGCCTCTTCCAAATCCTACCATTTTATTCCTCCACCATTCAGTTACAGAACTTTTAACTCTCTCCATTCAGAGAGATAGACTGTAGTACTCTATTTCATGTTACGAGCGTATGATGGAGTCGACTCATCTCTTCCGCCTAAATACCTAATGGTCATCGTTGGAATAAATTTCAAGGGGGCAAAAGCAACGTTTTAGAGAGGATGGGATGGAGTCGCCCCTCCCTCCCTGCCTACAAAAAAAAAGGGCGGCCGCGGGAGGCCACCCTTTCAACGGGCGCGGTATTATTTTGGAGAGACAGCGAAGCGTTAGCTCCGCCTCATACTAATGATAAACGGCTTTATTTTGGCGAACGTAAGGATGAACGTGATTTTTATCATTAGAGAGATATTTTTTTTATGAATTCCAGATAACCCCCTGTTTTTACTGGGCGCCCATTCTGGACACTTTCAATAAAAGGTTTCTGTTTCAATGAAATTCAGAAAATTTTTCTGGAAATCTTTTCCTTATCTTCGTCAGAAGTGGCTCTCTACCACTGTCAGGTAAGCTCAGATGGCGATGCATCGGGGAACAAACGACTCAGTGATTGGAAAATAGAAGGACCCACTCACCAAATGAAAAACCACCACTCCAAGTTATTTACGAGCAACTTCACCCCGAGAAGGATTGAAATCTAAGTCTTGGTGAAAGGGTCTACATTGGAAAATCTCAGCCCAAATAGCAGTAAGGGCACAACTAACAGTACGGGCTGGAGTATTTTGTTTTTAACTCTACCGCAATGCTACACCGCCGCAGTATCGCCATTCCTCTACGCAGCATTCTTCTCTATACGAACAAACTCACGATCAAGCGCTTCCCACGCCTGCTGCACTTCATGAAAACGCAAAAGGTCTCTCCGTTTTTCATCATCAGACTGTTGCGCGTGAAGAAGCCGATCAGGATGATAGCTCATTAAAAGCCGACGATAATTCCTCTTTACTTCTTCGCGAGATGCTCCAGGGAGGACTCCCAGTGTATGATATGCCCAATACATCAACCTCTCCTCTAACAACGTGCACCTAAAACCCGACTGGTCTATTTTGCACTGATAGCGCATGAATTGACCAGAGGGAATCTGATAGCAAGGCCTTTCCAGCGACTTAAAGACAAAATCCCTGAAACACAAACGTTGCATCCACCAGAGCTTTTACGATACCTTATTAAAATTGTTGAACTATCTTTGTGAGGTTTCCTTGAAATTCCAAAAAGTCAGCTCCCAGCCATCATTCCCCGAAATGGAAACAGAGGTCCTTGCTCGCTGGAAAGAGGAAAAGACTTTCGAACAAACTGTTGAAAAAAATAAAGCCTCTGGGGAAGAGTTTGTCTTCTACGATGGTCCCCCATTCCCAACGGGGAATCCGCATCACGGCACTATCTTCGTATCTATTTTGAAAGATCTTATTCCACGATACAAAACGATGCGTGGTTACTACGTCCCAAGGTCGTGGGGATGGGACTGCCATGGTCTCCCAATTGAAACACTGGCCGAGAAAAATCTCGGGATAAAAGAGAAAACAGAGATTGAAAGTACGCTCGGGGTAAAAGCTTTTAACGACGAATGTCGGAAAATTGTCTCCGAATTTAACGATTCATGGGAGATTTATATAGATAAGCTCGGACGATGGGTCGACTTCGGCAATCCCTATAGCACTGCGTCTCGAGAGTTCATGGAGTCTGTCATCTGGTCTTTCGCTGAGTGCTACAAGAAAGGCCTCATCTATAAAGACTACCGGGTAAACCCTTACTGCTATCGGTGCGAAACTCCCCTCTCAATCTCAGATACACGGCTAGATGACGCGACACGCCCCAAACAAGATAGAGCGATTACTGTCAAATTCCAGTCTGAAACAGATGCGAATACGTATTTTCTCGCTTGGACGACTACTCCATGGACGCTCCCGTCTAACCTTGCACTCGCAGTCGGAGAGGACATCTCCTATGCATTCGTAACGGTAGAAAAAGAAACATTCATACTGGCAGAAGCACTTGTTTCGTCATTTGCGAAAGAGTTCGGTGAAGAACCTACAATTCAAAAGGTAACTCTCGGGAAAGAGCTGCTCGGCATGAAATATAAGCCGCTTCTTCCGTATTTTCGCGATCAGAATCCAAATGGATTTTGCGTTATTTCAGCCGATTTTGTGTCGACCGAGGATGGAACGGGAATTGTGCATACCGCACCCGCGTTCGGTGAAGACGATTACTGGACGTGCCGTTCTCACAATATCGGAGTCATCGCACCGGTGAATGAAAAAGGAGAGTTTACTGATGAGGTCTCTCACTTTTCGGGACGCAACGTCCATGAGGCAAATCCAGACATTATTAAATATTTGAAAGAGCAAGGACTGGTTGTTCGAGATGAAACCATCGAGCATAACTATCCGCATTGCTGGCGGTGCAGGAACCCCCTCATCTATCGAGCAGTCGATGCTTGGTATTTTAGTGTAGAGAAAATCAAAGAGAAGCTCATAGCAAATAATGCGCTTATCTCTTGGAAACCAGAAAGTGTTCAGGAAGGTCGTTTCGGAAAGTGGTTAGAGAATGCTCGGGATTGGAATATTTCAAGGAATCGCTACTGGGCAACTCCAATTCCAGTCTGGGAATGTTCTCAATCAGACTGCGGCCACCGTGTAGTGCTGGGCTCTCTCGAAGAACTCGAAACAAAAGCAGGAAGCACTCTTGAGGATCTCCATAAAGAGAATCTCGATACTATTCACTTTGCATGTGAGCAGTGCGGAAGTCAGATGACAAGAGTCCCAGAAGTCCTCGACGGCTGGTACGAGTCAGGGTCGATGCCATACGGACAGTTTCACTATCCATTTGAACATGCAGAGCACTTTCGCTCTCACTTCCCTGCTGACTTCATAGTGGAGTACACAGGACAAATAAGAGGTTGGTTCTACTATCTTCATGTCCTATCCACCGCTCTCTTTGATCGTCCTGCGTTCCAGAATTGCCTCGTACACGGGACGCTCCTCGCTGCTGATGGGAAAAAAATCTCTAAGTCTCTGAAGAACTATACCGATCCAATGGAGTTAATGAAAAAGTATGGGGCAGATGCCCTGCGTGCCTACCTGCTCTCGTCACATGCCGTACAGATGGCAGATCTCGCTTTCCGAGATGATGGAGTGGAAGAAATGGTAAAGAGCCTCTCGCTCCCGCTCTGGAATGCCCTGAGCTTCTTCACGACTTATGCTGAGATCGATGAGATCGATAGCGAACAACTCGATCTCACTCAGCACGAATCACACCTAACAGATCTCGACCGATTCATCCTTTCTGAAATTGAGATTACGATTAGACAGGTACAAGAAGAACTCGATGAATACAACGTTCATGAAGCTGCCAAGTACCTTCCAAAATTTCTCGATACGCTCAATAACTGGTATATTCGTCGGAGCCGACAACGGGTTTGGGCGCCTGAGAAAAACTCTCCCGACAAGCTCGCTTTTTATTCAGTGCTGTATACTACCCTACAACGATTCACTCAGATCCTCAGTCCGTTCTGTCCCTTTATTGCAGAATCAGTCTGGAAAGCACTCGGCAACTCTGAAAGTGTGCATATGTCGGCTTGGCCAACTATCGATGGTACGCGGTGCAACGAAGATCTCTCAAAACGAGTCGCGCTAGCTCGTGAAATCATTTCAGCTGGCCTGTCGCTTCGCTCAAAAGCGAGCATCCGAGTACGCCAGCCACTCCAAGAACTCCAACTCGCCATTCTGGAAGAGCTTAGCTTGGAGAGTCAGCTTCCGGCTATTCAAGAAGAGCTAAATGTTAAGTCGATAGCAATCATTAAAGACCCATCTCTGATTGGAGAACGAATCGGAAAAGCCAACTCTCGGCTTATCGGCCCGAGATATGGGAAGGATGCAAAGAGAATTTTTAGTGCCTTAAAAAGTGGAAACTTTACGATCGATGACGATGGGAAAATAAACATTGATGAACTCGTTCTTGAACACGACGAGGCTCAAGTGGTTTACGTTGGGAAAGAAGGCGCCGATGTTGAAGCAGTAAAGGGAGCTGTTCTGACCTTTGATTTTAATATCTCTGAAGAGCTCAAGATCGAGGGGCTTGCGAGAGATCTCGTCAGACAGATTCAGGAACTGAGAAAAGAGGCTGATTTTAATATCTCTGATCGCATAGCACTTGCAGTGCAGGGAGGCGATCAGGTGTTAGCAGCACACGAGAACTATATCACTCAAGAAACACTCACCGCAGAACGTCTTCCAAAACTCGAAAATGCCGATATTGAGAAGACAGTTGTTATCGGGGAGAGTAACGTCACTATTCAGCTAAGCCGAATCAGCTAGCAGAGCATATGCCTATTAAGATAATCTTCGAAAATCTCTCATACTATCGAAATGAGCGGTGACCCACTATCCGCTGTGCTCCAATACCAATAGGGTTCATCACTTGCCGTAAATCGCGCTATCATGACTGACGACCTGGAGCACCAAATCTCGAATCTTGGCACTACGTCGCTGCCCGTTGAACGCAAAACTTCACTGCACTGTTATCACCTACGCTATTTCTCATCTGCAGATCGAGAAACACCTTCTCTCCCGCATTCCAAGCAAGGCTACCATCAGCAAGACAACCACTGACATCAATTGAAAAAGTGAACGTATTTGCCGGGTCAGCCGAGACATCTCCAAGTATATCCTGAAGCCCTTCAGGTGCCGTCGTTAGGTTCGTATCAGATGTTGAATAAAAGGCTGCTCCGCAAAGCCCTAGACCAGAGCCAGAACAACCTCCACTGCCAGAACACGGAGCATTCGGAATATCAATCACGATATTAGAACTTCCGATATCCATAATAGCAGCCTCACCCGCTCCTAATACCCCCGCTCGTTGAGGCCTCCAACTCTCAAGCTCCAGCGAGACATCCCCCAAAGCAGGTGCTGAGAAACAGTTGTTCGCTGAGCCAGAGATGTTTTCATCAGCTGGATACGAGATAACCAGCGCGCCACCACCGTTTACGGAAACACTACGAAGCGCAGGTGTCGTATTAAAAATAAAATCCAACATGCCTGTGTACGATGTCACCGTTGATGTAGAAGAATCACTCACGGTCTGAACGAGAACATCTCCTGCTTTTATATCAGCAGACCCTGCCCCGGGTGCTAACTGAAAGTCTCCTGTGCCACCTCGAGTAATAGTGCCAAACCCATCGCCATCGAGGTCAAACGCTTCACCCGCGAGTCCTGGAAAGGGCGCTCCACTGTTCGGTGGTGCAGTTCCCGTACCACCCACTGAACAATACGTCAGAGCACCACAGTCAAGTTCGCTCTCTTGAATCCCTCCCTCTAAAGCTTTTACTTCGATGGCAAGCGTTGCTGTGCTCGACATAAGGGAGTTGATATCAGTCGAACTCACCTCACCTGTATGATAATTCACCACATCGGACATATTGACTTTCAGGTTCGAGAATAAGCGGAATGAGTCACTTGGCGCAGAAAAATCTGCATCATAAGGATTCAGGATACCGTCATTATCTACATCGATATCGAGACTATTCGGAAGCCCATCTCCATCCAGATCAAACTCCGAAACAGCTCTTCCTAAAAAGCTCGAGACGCTAAAAGACGTGTTTTGCTGGCTGACAAGCCCTAAATTTCTACCATTGCCCTCTGGCACGCACTCAGAGCTGACTGGTGCAGATACCGAGGCATCCATTTGACGGCGTCCAAGACGCCGGCGAGGAGTGTAAAATCCGAGGGAGTTTTCTTGTTCATCGGTTACAAGCCTGAGCGCGCCTAAATTCACAACCCTTCTTTTATTACCACCTCCACGAGGCTTCCCCTTTTTGACTCCAACAAGTGCTACACTCTCAGGGCTAGAGCATACTCCAAGTCTTATCGCTTTTTTAACCGAATATACCTTTTTGCCGTTTTTGATACCCACTACAACTGGTCCAGAAAAAGTACCAATCTCATCACTTCGAAGGAGAACCCGAGCAGAGCTACCAGATATTTTGATCCGTTGACGTCCATCATTCTTAGAGACACTCACTTGACTGCCACTGGTAGCAAGGAGTTGCTGACCTTCAACCCTTGCCTTCACTGAAATCGCATTCGCTTGACTTATCCAGAGAACGCAGAAAATCAGAACAATAAGAGCGTGTTGAAGTTTCAATAGAAAACGAAAAGACATGGCAACTCCTTCGGTGCTACACAACCAATGCTCCCTGAATAGGGGCAAGTACCGTTACTCTAAAATGAGTTTTGCGCTGCGTCAGCCCACTAACCCGTAATATAGTAAAACAGCATTTCGGCAATGAGCCTTGTGTTGTTTCGAGGATTTCCCAAATCCTCCCTCCCTCATCATGAGGTCTCATCCACGGCCAAGAGAGCAACGGAGAGAACCAACGCAGCTATAACAAATTGAAATTACGCTCTCTTTCCAGACTTTCCGTGCGAAACTCATGTTTGTGGCATCTCGTTTTCGCAGCCGTAAGCCCCTAAAGTCTTTACATCCTTCTACGGGTAGGATACTCCATCTCTTCTCAGAATTCGGATTGGCGGTGTAGTATACCGAAAGGTCTGATGCAGAAACATCAGCTCATACCATCAAGGGTAAAACGCAATGGCTCTAACAAAGAAACAACTTACTGAACTTAAAGAACTTCTTATTGCTGACAAGAAAAGAATCCTCGACCAACTCTTGAAACGTCAAGATGATTCTCTCTCTGAGCTCAATGAACTCTCAGGTGATAGTGCTGACATCGCATCATTAGAAATCTCACAAGCCTCTCTGCACAAGCTTGGCAGTAGAGAACAGAAGCTTCTTGATAAGATTGAAAGAGCGTTAGCAAAGTTCGATGATGACTCGTATGGAATCTGTGAACTGACGGGAGAAGATATCCCCTATGCAAGACTGAAAGCTCGTCCTGTTGCTCAGTACACCGTTGAAGCCAAGGAGATGCTCGAAAGGAAAGAGCGTGGGTTTAGAAAAACCGAAGAGCTCGATTCATCAGAGGACTATTTTCCAGCAGACGACGACGAAGATTAAACTCGTTCCCGAGCTGACCTGTCTCGCTTTGTCTTAGCACTCTATTGCCTCTAGCATTCTATTGCCCACAGGACTGTATTCCTTTGAACGCTCGGTTGACTCTCCGATCACGTGGGAAGCCTTCTGCACGACCTTCCCGAGTAATGGTGGGATGCTCGCACACCCTTCCTCTTTGGCTTGAGAACATAGAGAGTCCCCTTTACTGGTATTGATAAACTTCAACATGCATCAGTGCTCACCACGTGGCGCAGAATAAGGGACGATTTCCATAACAGCTTAAAAGTACGGCAACCCATCAATGGCCGACTTGATCCCCCAACACATGTCCAAAAAACTTTCTGCCGCCTTGTCTTGCAAAAGAAGCAAGGAAAAGGAGCGCTACCAACGCTAGGGCTATGCTGCGGAGGGCAGGGAAAAGCCCCTGCTCGACATGGTGTACTTCCGATCCGAGATCGATAATACCAGAGTACTCTGGAAGCATGAGGTTCGTGACCACCCCTGCCATCAACGCGAGGAGCAACATTAACGCAGCAAAAAGAAATGCTATTTTTTTACCGTGAAGCTCCGATAAAATTCCAAAAGTGCTTATGTTTGTAGCAGGTCCAGTGAGAAGGAATGCGAGTCCTGCACCGGGTGATACCCCTGCAACAAGCAATGCAGCAACCAGCGGAGTAGCACCTGAGGCACACACATACACAACCATTCCGATACCACTAAAGAGAAACACCTCTAGTATGGGATGAAGTTGAGAAATCCCAAACTCTTGGACTACAGGTCCTGCCATGGCAGCAAGTACTAGCCCAAGTAACATCCATGGTGCTGTCGTATCTACAAGTTCGACTAACGCAAAATGAGCTCCTCTTTTTATCCTCTGATTCAATGACGGGGGAAGAGCCTCATTCAAAACTGGCAGCGTCTTTCTTTGGGTGATGAACCGTGAAACGATCGCTGCTACCACAAATGCAATCAATGCACTCGCAACTAGGCGTATTACCATCAGCTCCTTCCCGAGGAGAGGAAGAGACAGGAAGACCGCATCAAGCCCCAACTCAGGCGTCGCTATCAAGAAAGCAACCGCAGCAGCAGGTGGAGCACCTTTCTTCACTAACGCTTGGTAGTATGGCAATACGCCACAACTACAGATTGGAAGGGGCAGCCCTACCATCATTCCCTTCGCTGCCTGACGCACCCTGCCACCTTTTCTCATCCATTGCACAGAGCTTTCAGGGAAGAATCCATAAATAAAAATGCCAGCGAAATAGGCAAACAGAAGCGCTGGCGCACTGTCAGAGGCCAATGCCAGAAAACTGCTGAAAAAAGAGACCTCACTATGGTGATGACCATGAGAGGCGGGCATAGAGAAAAAGATAAAAGTTAATAGGAGAATTCCTAAAAGATTCCCTATTCCCTCGTTACTGATCCACTTCTCTACCCCCCGAGCTGGCTCTCCCAAAAGAGCGTGCGCATCATTATGACCTGACCCATGAGCTTCTGCTCCATGACCCTCATGCATATGGTGATGCTCATCTCCATGCAAATGAAAGCGAAACAAAACAACATGCAGTATAGAACCCGCAACAAATGCCTCTACCCAAGGGAAGGTATATTCCAAAGATTGCACTACGGGGCTGCCTGCAAGAACGTATCCTCCAAAAGTCGCCACAACAGCACAGGTAAGAGCAAGAAAAGCAATTGGAATTCCAAAGCGAGGCTTTAAAAGCCACCAAAGAGTAAGTCCAACAGGAAGTCTATGGATGACAATAGCAGGAGCAAGAGAAATCAAAGACGTGCGAGATGAACTCACGATTCCTTCCCCGTGATTCAACGCAAGGGCAGCACCATCAATCGAGGTATGAATCAGAAACCCAACTGCCCCAAGAATCATGGTGGCGATGTGCACTTCGTGCTCAATACGCTGAAAGAAACGCTCCAAAAAAAGCGGTCCAAAGAGACCGAGTGCAAGCACTCCAAGGGTTAAAAATCCAAAAGACTCATCCGACTCCGCCAGAAGATGGATGATTAACAGCCCGCTGATTGAAACAAATACAAAGCCATCGATCGCGTTAAGAGCCCGCGGACTACGGTTCACCAACTGGTAAAGAAGTGGCCCGGCGAGCAGGGCAAGACAGGCAAAAACAAGCATGATCATAGGTAATTACCTGAGTCTACTGAA
Organism: bacterium; assembly: GCA_009926305.1. Classification (NCBI taxonomy): domain Bacteria; species bacterium. The sequence continues at coordinate 26,567 of RFPC01000001.1, read as the reverse complement.
AAAAAGTTCCAAAGAGAAGTTCCGCTCAAAAGGCTATTACTTTACTTAAAAAATAGAAGGCGTTAGGCTACTTGGTTGAAAGCGCAACCACAATAGAACAGCGTCACTATTCCCTAGGGTGGCATCAAAGTAAGATTAATATGTATTCAACTCCACAAGGCGATATCCCCTCTCCTGAAAGACCTGGGAAAAAGGCAACGCTTGAAAACATAAATAATCTTGATCGTAGCGATGTAGAGTTCATCCTGTCTCCGAGTGGACTCGCTCGAATTGGGAAGTCTCCTGATACCCTCTCTCCTGAAGAAGTGAAAGCCCTGAGTAAACGTATAACTGAACTTACAAAAGAAGTAGGACAAGACTCAATTCCCGTTCACTCAGGGAATGGAAGCTTTCAACTACGACCCAATAGCCCGCAGTGGAAGCGCGCTCTTGAAGATATGCGAGAGTTCGATAACTTGCACCGGAGCTCACTTGAAGAACAACTGTTTAAGGCATCCAGCCAAGAGGGCCCCAGAGCAGACTTCTCGAATGTACGATTTTTTGCAATCGGTCTTGCGAATAATTACGCTGAGAGAACAATCTCTGCCATCCGCGCTAACCTTGGCCGAGAAGCAGACGCCCAAAATGTGAAGCTCTCGCACTGGACTCCTGTCAGGTATGCAGACGGGGGAGAAAACTTTCGACTGCCAAATGTTAGAAAGAATCACCTCGTCATCTTTATTGATCCCTCCAAAAGCCCAAACCTTTGCATTGGAGAATTAAGCGGCTTCTGCACTGCTGCGAAACAAAATCACTGCAGTGATATCACGGTAATTTCTCCCTATTTTCCAATGCGTAGCGACCGACCTACTCGTGATATACGTGAAGCCGCAATGTATCCCGAATATATAGCGCGGCTCAAAGCGGTCGGAGTAAACAGGCTGCTGACATTTGACCCCCACTTTAAACAATTTGGTCTGGTGTCTGATGGAAACTTCAAAATCGAAGCTGTTTTTCCCTCCGCTGCCGTCTTACCGTATATGCAAAAACACCTTAAACTGCGAAACGGAGTGAATGGAGTAAACTGGCTCAGGGGAAGGTCTCTATTTCAACAACCTTCGGTTGGATTCATTAGTCCAGACAACTCCGCATATGCGAGGAATAAATTCCTCGGAGATCTGATTGGGATAGAACAAGCAGAGGTCGCAGTTGTAAAAAAGAGGAACGATGCTAGTGTCGATAGTCGGCTCTTAATGGATAAGAGCACTGAGCTCCCCGTCATTGCTCTCGGCTCAGATGATATCGGTTCCTCCCTCTCCTCTATGATCCTAGCAGGAGCACTTGCCAAGCATGGGCATCTCACAGAATCTGAAAGACAGCAGATTCTTGATGATCCAACTCAGAAACTGAGAAGAAGGCGATTTACCGGTTCGAAATTATTCATCGGAATGGTTTCTCATATGCAGGCTGTTGGTGAGTTTGCTGAAAAAGCACTTTCCTCGCCCTATGTTGATGCTTGGGTTATTACCGACACGTGCTCGTTAGTCGATATTCCCATGGGAAAATTCGGTCCGACTGGACCATTCGGAAATCGTATTCATGCTGTATCAACCGCCCAGATTACCGCTGATGCTCTCCAAATGCTCTTTGCGAAGCCGAATGGATTTGATCCCTCTATCAGCCGCCTCTCAAAGGCCCTCATACATCCAAAAGACGTCCTCTCTCTTTACGGAAGCGCCGAAAAAAACATCTCTCACCGATATACTGATTAAGCCAAGCGCTCCGCTCTCGGGTTCTTTCCGAACCAATCGAGAAAACATCTTGATACATCCCGAAATCCAACCAGGTTACGAGAGGAAATCAGGATACGAGGGAAACCTCTAACAGCAATCATGCCGCCTGCTCAGCTTCCTTTTTTCCGGGATAAGCAAATAACTGACCATCTTGCACCTGACCTACCGCCACTTGATCCTGAATAGTGAGCAATTCATCCATTAAGCGGAATGATGTAAATAAATCCTCTTGAGCATATTCTCGATGCGGGAGACTAAAACCACGAGCTTTTACTGATTCTGAGATATCGACACCATCACTCCTTAGAATTTGAAATTCTCTTGCGAGAGCAATAATCCAGAGACAGTCAACTTCAAACTTCGAACTCCTTACCCCCTGCAGGAGCACCGCTTCACAGAGCGAGGCCGCTTCATCATCATCACCAAGCTCAAATGATAACAAGACCTTTTGATGGAGCAGTGCTTGTGGCAGCGGTTCGATCTGCAAAGATTCGAGATATTCTTGCATTTGATCAAGATGGCCAGTTGCGAGCAACAAATTTGCGTGCCGTGCACTCTGCTCCACATTTCTTCCTAAATCCCGAAGCGCCAGCTCAGAGTTACAAAGTGCTTCTTCTTCCATTCCTAAACGAAAAGCAATCGTAGAAAGGCTAAGAAGAACATTCCTCCGAATTGAATCATATTTTTCTGGTGTAGCAGCTGTCACTATCACTTCAAGAATTTTATGATAAAACCTCTTGGCGGATTCATAATCACCTTCACTGACTGCTAGACGAGCCACCGCGCCCAAAACTCGCATATCTCCTGGACTTTTTAAGAGCAGATGGCGTAGAAGTGCTTTCGCCTCACTATATATTCTTTGTTCACCCAGTACCGTTGCCAGATTGAGCTGCACGTCAAAATTCTCAGGAGAATAAAAGAGCGCCTTTCGAAACGAGAATTCAGCATTGATAAAACGACCTTGGTTGGCATACCCAAGCCCATCCCTAACCGCTTCGATCAGAGCACTGTCGTTAACTGAAACATATGGGCTTGTGGAAGATTGCGAAGGCGGTAGCGCACACCCATAGCCGAATAAGAGAAAGAGAAATGTAGAAAAAATAATTCTCACAACGATAACTTCTTAAAAATTACTTCAGGGATAAGCCTAATACAAAGAAGTATCCAGCGCCAAAACCACGGTAAGTATACAATATCAGCACCTCTATCGATTGCCTTTACAATTCCTTCAGCCACTCTTTCAGGCTCTGCAAACAATGGCCCCTTGGGCAAGTGAGCTGTCATAGGGGTATCCACAAAACCGGGACGAATATCGATAATGCGAATAGGGGTACTACCAAATCGATTCCTTAATCCCTGGAGGAAAAGAGAAAGTCCTCCCTTAGCTGCTCCATAGATGTAGTTCGATTTTCTTGCCCTGTCACCTGCAACAGAGGTGATGACAGCAAGCGTGCCTCTCCCTTGCTCCTCAAACCACTGAGTTACCTCTGTAGCGATACACATAGCACTCATCAGATTCACTTCATAACTCTGCCGTATCAGCGTCCACGAATTCTGTATATCTTGCTGATTGGGTAATACACCATGTGCGACTAATACCGTATCAACGACAGAACTCAATTTTGAATTTTGTGTAAAAAACTCTTGGATATCCCCTATCGCTGCAAGATCGAGTTGATAATACTGGACATCATTTGCACCGCGCATCAAGAGATCTTGCGATATAGCCCCCAATTTCTCTTGATTTCTTCCAACAAGAATAATACTCGCTTTTTGCTCGGCATACTTTCTTGCAACACACTCCGCAATCCGAGAGGTAGCGCCAAAAATGAGAATCGATCGAGTCATTACTTCTAGCTCCTAGATATTTTGCATCCTACGCCAGAAAGAAGAAGAAAACTTCGGATCTTTCCATCGCTTAAATTCCTCTAGTCTTGGAAAAAACTTTTGGAAACTCTCAGGTCGCATACATGCATCTTTTGCTGGATACAAAGCACCATCATATCCACAGACCAGCTCTTCAAGTTGGTGAAAAAGCCTGAGGGTTGAAGCACCCTCCATCGGAAAATCCAGGCACAGCGTCACTCCAGGTCGTGGGAAACTTAACATTCCTGGCGAGCGGATTTCGCCAAACTCCTTGATCACAGCGAGGAAAGACGCCTTTCCATTCTCAACGACTCGCTCAAGAATCGCTCCAATTCCCTCCTCTTTCTTCTCAACAGGAATCACGCACTGAAACTGCAGGAATCCACCTCTGCCGTAAATCTTATTCCACCCTCTAACACTGTCCAAGGGATAGAAAAATGGGCGGTAATGCTCACGTGTCACTTTTATCTTCTCTCGCTGACGATGATAATACAGGTGATTAAAAAGAGAGACTGTCTTCCTGCTTAAAACAAAACGGGGAAAAGAAACGGGGACACTGAGAAAAGAACGTCGAGCCGTCCTTAAGAGCTCACTCGAAGATTGAGCAGGACTGTGGTTTCCCCGCATGAAGTGGCCCCTTCCAAGGTGCGGAGACCGATTCACACAATCAATCCATGCCACGGTGTAATCATAGCTTTGATCCGATTCTGAAGCTATTTCAAAGAACTCTTCATAGCGATCAAATTTTATTGTCTCGACGTCAAAATATGGGGATTCTATCCGCTTCAGTTGAAGGGTTATAGTTCTTATGAGTCCCGTTAGTCCGAGTCCAGCGACTGTCGCTGCGAAAAGGTCTCCATGAGCCTCACGACTACACACAACAACCCCCTCTTCTGAGCGCTCAAGCTCTATGCTCAAAACATGTCGGCCGAAAGTGCCCGCGCAATGATGATTCTTCCCATGGATATCATTCGCAACTGCTCCACCCAAGGTGACAAACTGAGTGCCAGGACTAACGGGCAAAAACCAACCTTTTGGGACGGCAAAGCGAAGAAGCTGCTCAAGCGTCATGCCTGCTTCAGCTTCAAGAACTCCAGTGCTGGGATCAAATGTGATGATTCGATCAAGAAGTCCAGTGGTGAGCAGCGCTCCTTCATCATTGAGGCAGACGTCCCCATACGAGCGACCCTTACCGAAGGGAAGGAGGTTTATCTGCTTGTCTGTAAATTCAGAGAGAAGCGTCTCTGTCCGCCATTGGAGCGGATGCTCATGATGAATAGCCGTGGGATACCGTCCCCATGAGCAACTGCCTTCTCGGAATGAATACGCACTGTCAATTTCGGAACGGTTCATGAGGGATTTTCCCTTTCCTCTAAAGGCTAAGCCAGTGTACTTGCTAACAGCATTATTCCTAATGCCAGTCCAAACACGAGGTAACTTACCCGATCTCGCAAAGCAAACACTATCGGATCTTCATGCACCTCGCCTCTACGAGCAAGGAGCCAAATGCGCGTAATCCAAAAGAGGAGTACTGGACAAAGAAGCCATAAGAAGGCAGGCGACTGATATAGCTTCGTTACAGTCGGAGAATTAATATAGAGTGCAAGCACGAGAACGGAGAGATATCCACTGACGGAACCGAAAATGGCCATCTGCTCAATGTCGTCAGCTTGATATCCACGACCAACTGTCTGTGTGAGGTTTCTCTTCGCAAGTCCTAACAACTCAGATAGTCGCTTCATGCATGCAAGACTGAAAAAGATAAAGAGAGAGAACGTCAGTAACCACTCCGAGACCAGCACTCCGGTAGCAGCGCCACCTGCAATAATCCGAACGGTATACAATGAAGCCAAAGTAACAACATCGAGGACCGCAACTGTTTTTAACGCAAGAGAATATGCCGATGTAAGAATAAAATATCCAATCAATACCAAGGAGAACTGAAGCGGGAGAAGCGTCGAGAGGGCTAGTGCTGTTACAAGCAAGGCGATACCAGTACCAATAGCAAATGGTATTGAGATATCTCCCGCTGCCAGCGGCCTCTTCTTTTTCAAATGATGTGTTCTATCATTCTCGACATCGCCAAGATCATTGAAAATGTACACCGCTGAAGCCGTCATGGAAAAAAGGAGGAATGCAATACAGGCTTGCCCCATCAGCTGAACTTCTGAGATTCGATGCGCCATCAATATAGGCAAGAATATGAGGAGATTCTTGACCCATTGATGTATCCGTAACATTCGAAGCCCTGCAAAAGGCTTGCGACCAGAAGAAAACCGCTTCGCGTTTGGATGCAGTGCCAAAGCGCTCTGAGTGAGACGAGCTCGAGACTCTACAATTCCCGCACCGCTTGCACTCTTCCATACAGAAAGGTCGGCTCCTGAGTCGCCAATATATTCATAGACCTGAAATCGTTCTCGCAAAAAGGTTGCCTTATTTTTTCCCTTTAAATTCCTTTCAGCCGTCGTTGCATGAACCTCATCAAACAGACCGAGATGACCAGCAACCCCTTCTGCTACACGAGCATGACTCGCTGTAGCCAGAATAATTTTCCTGCCGCGTTCACGCTCCTGTTGGATATACGCAAGTACATCTTCGCGATACGGCAAGAGCTCAAAACGAGGAAGCACCTCTTCTGCTATCCACGCCTTACAACATGAACGACCTTTCAGCAGGGAAATGAACAACTCGAAAATGCGCCACGGACTCTTCCAGAGTAGCAGTACGATGCTTTCAAAGAAGAGATCGGTTTTTACAAGCGTCCCGTCGAGATCAACACACAAAGGTACCGCTACGTTTGCTGTTGAGGAATCGCTCTCCTGCTCCCTCTGTGTGCTTTGATGCTCCACCAAATCTACTTCCAAACATTGTACTTAATGATCGCATAAATTGCGCGAACTCCGTCTCGCCAGCCTATCTTCTTTCCCTCTTCATACGTTCGGCCATAATACGAGATACCAACCTCATAAACACGCCATCGTCCTTTGGCTATTTTGGCAGTAATCTCTGGTTCAAAGCCAAAGCGATTCTCCTCTATGATGATTCCAGCAAGCACCTCCTTTCGAAAGAGCTTGTAGCAGGTCTCCATATCAGTCAGGTTAATGTTCGTAAACATATTCGATAAGAGCGTAAGTACTCTATTCCCGATCATATGCCAGAAATAAACTACTCGATGAGGGCCGCTTCCCATAAAGCGAGAGCCGAAAACAACATCAGCTTTATCCTCAAGAATTGGGCCTAAGAGAATTCCATACTCTCGGGGGTCATACTCTAGGTCAGCATCCTGAACAATGATCACATCCCCAGTTGCGTGCTCAAATCCAGTGCGAAGAGCCGCTCCCTTTCCCTGGTTTTGATCATGATAAATAACTCTTGAAACGCGGGACTCCATCTCATCGCGAAGTATCTGCCTCGTACCATCAGTCGAACAATCATCAACGATGATCAACTCTGGCTCTACGATGCCATCTACAAAGACCGGACTCTCCTGAACCACCTTTACAATCTCATGGATCGTGTGACGTTCATTATAGCAGGGGATGATGACCGATAATTTCATTATTAATCTCCCGTAACGCCTTAATCTTACTCAATCTCTCTTCAAAAAGTCTACTTTCTTAGCACCATTCAAGATGGGCACTACGATGATTGCTCTTTCTCAAGCCAATACCGGTACAGGTCACGCAGCGACTCTCTTAACTCCCGTTTTGGCATCCAATTACACGCGGTGTGAATCTTGTCGTAAGACCCCCGCACTTCCGCCACCTCGGCTGGGCGCATGCGTTCCGGATCTTGTTGAATCTCGACTGAAATACCACTCTCTTCTATCAGAATGTCGAGCAGCTCTTGAATCGAAGGGGCTTTTCCCGAGCAGAGATTATAATTCCCTGCTTCTACCCCTAAGAGCGAAACATAGCCATCGATGATATCTCGCACATCAGTAAAATCACGCCGTGCTTCAAGATTCCCAACGCTGAGTTGAGGCGGCTGTTTGCCAACGGCAATTCGCGCCAGTTGAGAGGCAAACGCAGCTGTTACAAACTTCTCTGACTGGCCTGGACCAAAGTGATTGAATGGTCGTGCTATCACGATTTGCAGTCCAGTACGACGTCCAAAATAGCACAATGCGTCCTCTGCCTGAGCTTTTGTTAGGCTGTACGGATTCATTGGTCGTAACGGCTGTTCCTCGCGAATTGGGAGCTCATCGTCAGAGATTGCGCCGTAGACTTCACCCGAACTCGCAAAGATCATCCGAGCTTCGGGACAATGGTCAGCAAGTGCTTGGCACACATTGAACGGCCCTTGCACATTCACTGACAACGCTCGTTCAAAATGAGCGGCAGCATCTGGTGCGAAAGCTAGCCCCGCAAGATGATAGACGCAATCTGGGCGAAGTTCTCCGATTAACTCGCCGCACGCCATCTTGTCAGTTACATCAAGCTCTACCACGCTGGAAGCGAGGCTTTTTAAAGACTCCCCTTCACAGGCCGCCCTATCACCTAACGCGTGGCTATGGACCGATGCCACAACCTCATGCCCACCAAGATCCTGGAGCGCCTTCACCAGATACGGACCCACGAAACCACACGCTCCTGTGACGAGAATCCTCATGATCTGGCTGCTCTTTTTCTTCGCTTACGCTTTGGATTGATGCCGCTCGAGGTCTGCATCAACCATCATTGTAATCATCTGTTCAAAGCTTACTGAGGGCTCCCACCCAAGCTCTTCTTTTGCCTTGCGACAGTCACCGACGAGAAGATCTACTTCAGCAGGACGAATAAACGCTTTATCAATCTTAACATACTGCTCCCAGTCAAGACCCACATGAGAAAATGCGACTTGAACAAGCTCGCGTACCGAATGCATTTCACCCGTAGCGATCACATAATCATCCGGCGTCGACTGCTGAAGCATCAACCACATCGCTTTTACATAATCACCAGCGAATCCCCAATCACGCTTCGCATCCAGATTCCCAAGACGGAGTTCATTTTCGAGGCCAAGCTTAATTTTTGCTACCCCATCTGTAACCTTACGGGTCACGAACTCAAGACCTCGCCTTGGAGACTCATGGTTGAAAAGAATTCCTGAAACCGCAAACAGTCCATACGACTCTCGATAATTCACGGTAATGTAGTGCCCATACACTTTAGCAACACCATACGGTGAACGAGGATAAAACGGGGTAAGCTCTGACTGAGGGGTTTCTCTTACTTTGCCATACATTTCAGAGCTAGAGGCTTGATAGACCCTTATATTTCTATCTACAAAACGAACCGCCTCAAGTAAGCGCGTTACACCCACAGCCGTGAACTCTGACGTCAAAACTGGCTGCTTCCAACTCGTTGGAACGAAACTTTGCGCCGCCAGATTGTACACCTCAGAAGGCTTTGTCTCTTGCAAGACAGAGATCAAAGAGAACTGATCAAGGAGATCTCCCTGAACAAGCTCTATCTTATCTTTCAGGTGTGCAATTCGCTCACACTTCTCCTCAGAGGAGCGGCGTACCATTCCAAAAACTCTATATCCTTGCTCCAAAAGAAACTCTGCCAAGTACGAACCATCCTGACCTGAGACTCCTGTTATGAGAGCTACCTTTTGCGCCATCTCTATCCTCCTGAAAACGCCTAAAAATTTGTGCCCTGACTATATAATTGCCAAGAGAAAAGTCGCAACCTTGCGACAGAGTTTTCGATAATCTGTGCCTTTTCAAAAGAAGTTGAAAGAAACAAATTCCAGAAAACTCCTAATAGCATAATGATTTTAGGGGGTTGTGTGAGCACAGTCCTATGACCGCGCTAGATGAGCTCCTCCCGCTTTTGCTTCTTCAGATACTCAACGACTTTCTTCACATCCTGCACTCGAGAACGAGGGCACACTAACGTGGCATCTTTCGCATCAACCACAACAAGGTCTTCTGTGCCAACAAGAGCTACAAAGCGACCTGAATCCGAGGAAACAATATTGCCAGAGCCATCGAGAGAGATGCAATCACCTTTTAAAAGGTTACCCTCAGAGTCACCTTGAAAATGCTCCGCCCATGCGTCCCATGAACCGACATCATTCCACCCATAATCAAAGGCCTCTACCACCTTCACATTCTTTGCATGTTCCATAATGCCAAAGTCGACCGATATCGATTCAATACGCGAATAAAGCCCCTCAACAACATCTGTTACCTGCTCACATTCAGCTGGAAACTCCACGGCACAAAACTCAGCATACATCTCTGGCAAAAAGCGCTCTAACGCGTCTAGAAAAACCTCAGGTCTCCAAGCGAACATTCCACTGTTCCAGTAAAAATCACCACTCTCAATATATTGCCTTGCTCGCCGCTCGTTTGGTTTTTCAAAAAATCGCTTTACCGAGTAAACCCTTCCTCCGCTATTTGTTCCACTGCTTTCTTGTTCCAAGGGCGCGCCCCTCTGAATATAGCCGAAGGCAGTATCAGGACGGTCAGGTTGAATACCTATGGTAACAAGCTCATCACTCGATGCCGCAAGAGCTGTCGCTGCCCGCAGTGTCTGGATTAATTTTTCATCACTTTTCACCGCATGGTCAGCTGGCAACGCGATCATCACTCCATCGAAACCTTGATCCGAAAGCCATTTCGCTCCCAGAGCGATTGCCGCTGCCGTATTTCTCCCGAAAGGCTCAGCTAATATCTGCACTCCAGGAGTATGCTCTTCCACCAATGATACTAAGTGCTGGGCGGTAATAACGACTATGCGCTCACGAGGGATGAGTGGTTCAAGTCGTTTGACCGTTGCCTGAATCAAACTATCACCGCTTTCTCCAAGCGAGAGAAACTGCTTCGGAAAGTCTTTTCTACTCAAGGGCCAAAACCGAGCCCCCTGCCCTCCAGCAAGAATTACCGCCGCTACCTCAGTCGTCATTGTTCTCTCCTCCATAGTTCGTCTCTTGGGCTACTTGTTCAAATGATACCCGTCCAAGCTCCTGTAGATGTGCGCGAAGTCCTTCTTCCCAATCAATAACCACCCCCGAGATAATCCGATCTAGCTTGGAGCAATCAAGCACCGAGTACCGAGGTCTTCTTGCTGGGGTAGGATAATCACGAGTAGTAATGGGATGAAGGATAGCTGGTGCCTGAGTAGAGAACTGAGCCATATTCCTAATCGCCTCGGCAAACTGATACCACGTAATAGCACCACGTGAGGATGCATGGAGATAGCCCGTTATCTCTTTTGAAGAGAGCTCCAACAACACATGGGCCAACCAACCAGCCCACGTTGGAGCCATGTATTGATCGTTTACTACTGATAGCTCCTCTCGCTCCTCAAGTAGTCGGAGAATCGTGTGTACAAAATTTGCTCCATAGGCTCCATGAAGCGATGATGTGCGAACAACGAGCGTTCCCTCCGGATACACCTCTAACGCAGCTAACTCGCCAGCTCTCTTAGAGGCTCCATACACATTACATGGGTCACTGGGGCTTTCCTCTTTTATCGGTTCACAGAGCTGCTGCTGCGAGTCACCCCCGAATACATAATCAGTGGAAACGGTAATGAGTCGAGTGGAAAACTCCTTCGCTGCAATCGCAAGGTTTTTGGCCCCTCCTTCATTAACAGCAAACGCAATCTCTCTCTCCTCTTCAGCCCTATCAACAGCGGTATACGCTGCGCAATTTACCACGACATCAGGCGCCTCCCGCTGAATGATATCCCGCACCACTTCAAGAGAAGTAACATCACCATGAATCTCGTCAAAACCGACGACCTGATATGGGCTGATCCCAGGGGCTAGCAATTCCTTTCCAAGCTGCCCTGAAGCACCGAAAACACACAGCTTCATTAGGACTCCGTGGAGGAAGTTGTGTGGCGCGCGCCGTAGTGCTTCTCATAAAACTGCTGATAAGAGCCACTGATAATAGCCTGCCACCATGCCTCGTTGTTCTCATACCACCGAATGGTTTCAGCAATGCCGTCTGCGAATGACACTTGAGGCTTCCATCCTGTTAGCCGATTTAATGCGGAGCTATCCACGGCATACTTGCGATCGTGCGCAGGTCGATCGGTTACATGCTGAATGAGAGACTCTGGTTTCCCAAGCGCACTGAGAATCTGCCTGGCAACATGAATATTAGTAAGCTCTGCCTCCTCAAACCCACCGATATTGAACACCTCCCCCACCACGTCATGCTCTGCCAACTCAAGAAGCGCTCTGCAATGATCCGTAACGTGTATCCAACTTCTCATCTGCTTTCCATCCCCGTAGAGCGGAAGTGCTTCATCCCGCATAGCGCGCGTGATAAAGAGAGGGATGAACTTCTCTGGGAACTGGTACGCTCCGTAATTGTTTGTACAACGGGTTACTACCGCCGGCAGCCCGAGTGATTTGTGTGCAGCCAGCACCATGAGATCGGAAGACGCTTTCGACGCTGAGTAAGGGCTTGAGGGAACTATAGGATAGTCCTCAGTTGCTCGATCCTCTGGCCCCATCGAACCGTAGACCTCATCAGTCGAAACATGTACAAACCGCTTCACCCCACTTTGAAGCGAAGCATCCACTAAATGCTGAGTTCCAAGAACGTTAGTCGCGGCAAAAGTACTCGCTGCATACAGAGAGCGATCAACATGACTCTCTGCTGCAAGGTGAAAAACAATATCATACTGGGCATCTTGAAAAACTTCTTGAACATCAGATGCCACAGTAATGTCTTTTTTATGAAAAGCGATGCGTTCTCCGTCGATCAGCTCCGAGACATTATCAAAGTTTCCTGCATAGGTGAGTAGATCTAACACCTCAACCTCCCACGAGGGTCGCTCTTCAAGCAGCAATCGCACAAGATTCGTTCCGATGAATCCGGCTCCTCCGGTTACAAGCACTCGCATGGCATTACCTCCGTCTAATTCCCAGCAAAACTAACATGAAACGGCAGAAGAGAGAACTGCTTGAACAGACTTCCATCACCTATTAAGGGATTTGCGAATTCCCCTGTCGATTAAACCCAAAGTTCTGAGTAAAGTCACCGAGGCCCTTCAAGAAAAATCGGAAAAGAACCGCCTCTCTATTCGGGTTTAACTGCTCAGTGAAACCAAGATCGATGTGCCAGCAATCACATGCACTCGAGAATCGAAGTGCAGACTGTTGCTCAATAAACTCGGATGTTCGCTCATCGAATCGCGCGTAGTATCCCAACTTCACCCGCGGAGCTAACACAAGCTCGAGGTTTCCTTCAAATTGTCCAACACTACCATCGACTGAAGTATACCGCGCTCGTACACTGTCACCTCTATCATCAAAGAAATGAGACTCAACCGACCAAGAAGAGACATCACCCGTCTCGGGATTATAATTTGTCGAAAGCCCAAGACCAAAATCACTTGTCGGCGTCAAGTAGAATTGCGCCCCCAAATCAGAGAACGGTCTTCGGTTGGGATCGAGATCCTCTTGGTCTTCGGTATAATCATAACTTTGTACCAAGCGGAAGGATGCGAGTTGCCGAATGTTCTTCCGTCCTCTCCGTGAAATTCCTCGGCTCCTTCCCATCCCTCCGGTCAGACCGCCCACCGAACCACTCATGCCTCGATCAAAGCCAGAAAGTGGTGAGAGCGTATCGAGTGTTTCAAACTGCTCCGTATCTGGTAAAAGCTCCTCGATTCCTCCCCCTGCTGGGCTCAAGGAGTCAAAGCTTCCAAGAAGTCGGGTCATTAACTCATAGGTAATAACGCTTTTCTTCCTTACTCGGTCGAAAGAATCAAAGAGTGGCAGATCCGACTGACTCGTGCCTGGAACATAAGAAAAAGAGACTCGCGGCTCAATCGTATGCTTTACTCGCTTTAGTATACTCCCTTGATTTCGCGCTCCAAGACTCGTCATCGTCCTTAAGAAGCTGTCCGAAGAAACGTCATAGATCCGCTCAAGTGCCGTCCCTATCTGATAGTTGAGGATAAAGAGGTCACGACTATTCGAATCATCAAGATCCGCTCCTCCCGCAGGATTAGTCACTTCATCGAGAGAATACACCGTATGATGAGCTGCCATCTCTAGACTACTATTGAAATAATTCTTGTAGCGCAGAGGAATTCGCACAGAGGGGCTCACATTGTATCGAATACCATCATATCCATTGTCGCGCTGGAAATTGACCGCGCGAAAATCGAGCTTTGGAAGCACCTTCAAGCCATAAGGATTGTAGCCAAACGGACGATAACTCTTCGCCATATTTAACGAGAACTCTGGAAGGCGTTGAAAGGTGGTATCTTGTGGGGTGACAAGCGCTTCGTTCCACTCTCCAACCAGTGAGGAAGAGACAAAATCTCCAAACTGACCACGCAAGGCAATTCGCGAAGTAGCGTACCGACTACTCGGGAGACCTATCTCCGATGCATTCAGTTCGCGAAGCAAGAGCGTATCACTCACCCAGTGAATATCTGATACCAAGCTCAACGGCACTGAAGAAGAAGGCGAGTTGCTCCACTGCTGCTTCGCATACAGTCCCAAACGATTATCATCTATTTCTGGCTCCGCAATATTACTGATATCGGTTCCTCGCAACTCTCCATCTCGAGGCGTCTCATCCGAATAAAACAACTTCCCCTCAAAAGAAGAACGCAACGAATATGCTTCGCGATACTCCAACTCGGTTCCAAAACGGGTTTCTGTCTGAACAAATGGTGCAAGAGTTATGTCGGTTGACTCATCCACTACGAAAAAAAATGGAAGTCGAGTGTTGAACCCATCTCTGTTGCTATACCCGAACTCTGGTACCAGCAGACCACTGGACCGTTCTTGCTTTACCGGAACAGCCAACCATGGGGCATAAAATAGCGGGACGCCTTGAAATTCAAATACCGGGTTATACGCATGGGCATAGCCCTCTCGCTCAGCCGTCACCCGCGAGGCGCTGAGCTTCCACGGGATAGAGCCATCCTCACACGAACACGTAGTGAGCGAGCAGTCACTCATTTCAAATTCGACATCATTTAACTTTTTGGCTCTCTCAGCAGAGAATTGAAACGCTGAGTCTTCCAGAGTAAAGGTCGCTTGCTCGAATTCGCCTACCTCTGAATTAAGATTAAACTGCATTTTTTCTGCGGCAATATTTGTTGTCTCTCCTGTTAAGACGACTCTTTCCTCTAGGCTTGCTTCGTTCGTATCGAGATCGACACTTCCTCGTTCACCTTGAATCCGAAAATCCTGCCCCGAAATAAGCACTCCATCAGAACCGGAAATAATATTTTCTTCTTGATTGAAATTTACAATTGGTGCCGAGAAATCTACTTGATCACCACCAGACACCGTCGGAGTCATGAGAGACTTTCTTTTTTTAGAAAGCTGCTCTTGAAATCTATCAGAGTCCTCTCGAAAAATTTCCTTCTCGTCAGGCGCAATTACTTGGGCAAAGAGAGAAAGGGGCATAACAACGAACATGATGACTATTGTTATAAACATCAGGGGAACGCGAAAAAAAACCGTGAACACGACACGGTCCGCTCCTCTCGCTTCTGATTGACGCAAGACTCCTCTTCTTCCCTGCTCTGCTGATTTCAATTGACATCCCCCTTTTGTGCTGACTCTCAGCGCAGCCCTGAACACGGACTTCCTAAGGCAATAGACCACCTATTACAGACCGCAACCTTTCTATTTCTCTGTCGACGAAAAAACGTGGCGCTCGGATTATGACGAGATAAGAACCTTCCTCGTGGAGTATAAACGCGAAAATGGCAGTCTCAAAAGGGATGAAATAACTCACTTGTCGATCAGCTTCGATTGTTTTGGGAAAGTGCGCTAAACAGCAGCTGGGGCTCTGACCTTTTGAATACAAGAGCCATGAGCCGAATGATTTGGGCTCCTCCTGTGAAGAATGCAGGTTCAACTGGTATCACCGATAACGCCTAGAGAGGCTTCAGAGGTATTCCGATGTTTTATTTAGGCTTTAAAACCAAAATTCGTCAGAAGACCCGCAATCTCCTCCTTGAGATCGGCCCTCTCCACCACCATATCGACTATCCCATGCTCCAGTAAAAACTCGGAGCGCTGAAATCCCTCAGGAAGCTTCTGGCGAATAGTCTGCTCAATAACTCTCGGCCCTGCGAAACCAACGAGCGCCTTTGGTTCAGCGATGATTACATCCCCAAGCATCGCAAATGATGCGGCGACCCCTCCCGTTGTAGGATCGGTAAGAACTGATATGTAGGGGACCCGCTCTTGACCTAGCCGACCGAGAGCTGCGCTAACTTTCGCCATCTGCATCAGCGAGAAAATCCCTTCCTGCATACGAGCACCGCCTGAGGCGCTTACGATAATGACTGGCCTGCGCTCGGCAACTCCGATCTCAACGATTCGAGCAAGCTTCTCTCCGACCACTGAGCCCATGCTCCCACCCATGTATCCAAACTCGAATACGCCTAGGACAACCGGAATATTTTGGACACGCGCACGACCGGTGATTACGGCCTCTGGAGAACCACTCGATTTCTCAGCCTTCTTGACCCGTTCTTTGTACTTCTTGCTGTCTCGAAAATTTAACGGGTCACTCGTTCTCAATTCTTTATCGATTTCCGAGAAAGAGTGTCTATCGACAACCACGGGGATCCGCTGTTGAGCCGTAAGTCTGAAGTGATATTCACACCGAGTACAAACGCCTAATGTGCGGCGTAGCTCCTTCGTATAGAGAATCGCTCCGCAACGAGGACACTTGGTCCAAATATCGTCTGGCATCTGAACCCGTTCGTTCTCTTCTGCCTGCGGCTTTGGTGCTTTGCTTCTCGTAAACCAACCCATTTTGTCCTTCTCTTAGGAAAACAATGCGGACGGAAGGCTATCATCCTTCCAAACTATTTCCAACTCTCCCGGAGAATGAACGACCAATGGGTTGAGATGCGGAAAGAAAACTCGTAACATCTTGAATTATGGATACTTCTCACACAGCAGTTCGCCTGGCGGATATAACGCAACTTTTAGACGAATTGCTCGATCCCGATCGATTTACTGCTGCGGATATCGCCTGGAACGGACTTCAAGTTGAAGCCAACAGCGAGGCTATCGTAAAAAAGGTCGGATTAGCAGTTGATGCAGGGGTATCGATAATACGAGAAGCCATTCGACAAGAATGCGACCTTCTTATCACTCACCATGGACTCTTCTGGGGAACCGCTCCTTCACCAATGGTGATAGGGAAGACGGGAGAGAAAATAAGGACGTTAATAAACGGCACATGTTCTCTTTATTCGTGCCACCTCCCTCTGGATGGAAATCTGACAGTGGGAAATGCATCGGAGATTGCACGGCTCCTTGAGCTTACTGATATACAACCTGCTTTTTCGGCTCTTGGAGCGACAATCGGCGTCGTTGGAATACTCCCCCAGACTCTTGAAAGGTCTCAACTCGAATCACATCTCCTCAGTCGAATTATTCCAGAGAAGGCGCAAAAAGGAATGACCTGCTCACTTCTGTTCGGTCCAGAGCATGTCTCTCGAATAGGCATCGCGACAGGATCAGCGAGTTCGCTCATTCCCGAAGCGAAAGCGCTGGGGTGTGACGCTTTTCTCTCAGGCGAACCAAAGCATGAGGCATACCACCTGGCTCAAGAGGAAGAAATGAATGCCATTTTTGCGGGCCACTATCACACCGAGACCTTCGGGGTGCGGGCGATAGGAAAATTTCTTGAGAAGAACGCAAAAATTCAGTGCATATTTCTGGACGAGCCGACTGGTATCTGATTGAGTAACGCAACGCTTATTTTACCAAACCCTTACTATACTGAAGACTTTATGAACACCATTCACGATATTGACCTTAAAGGAAAAAGAGTTTTTGTCCGAGCCGATCTGAATGTTCCGCTTAATGAGAAAGGTGAGATTACAGATCGTCATCGCATCAAGTCTTTTGCGCCGACTGTTCGGCTCATTATTGAGAAGGGAGGGATCCCTATTGTCGCATCGCACTTGGGAAGACCTGGAGGGAAACGTGATGACTCCTTTTCGCTCGCTCCAGTGGCAAAAGCTCTCGAGACTGAAGCGGGATACCCTGTTCAGTTAGCTCCCGACTGCGTGGGTGCTGCCGTCATTGAGTTGGTAGAAAAGGCATCTCCGAACCAGATCATTCTTCTAGAAAACCTACGCTTTCATAAAAATGAAAAAGAAAACCAGGAAGCATTCGCCCAGTCACTCGCTTCGCTCGCTGATGTTTACGTGAATGATGCCTTTGGAACAGCACATCGTGCTCATGCATCCGTTGTTGGCGTGCCCTCTTACATGACCGTTAAAGTTCCAGGACTGCTCATGCAGAAAGAACTCGATTATTTCAAGAAGGCACTTATTCAGCCTGAGCGGCCATTATGCGTCATTGTAGGCGGAGCAAAAATCTCATCCAAACTCGGTGTACTGACGAGATTATGCGAAAAAGCGGATAAAGTGATTGTGGGGGGCGCGATGGCGAATACCTTCCTGGCTGCTCAGGGTATTCAAATGGGTCGCTCTCTCTATGAGCCAGCGCTCTTTCCACAAGCACTCGAAATTCTCGGGAAAATTGCAAGAAGAGGTGGTCAACTGTACCTCCCTGTTGACGTTGTCGTTGCCCCAGGTCTGAAGAGCCAAGGACTATCACGAAATGTTACGGTGCAAGAAATTCCCGCTGACTGCATGGCGCTTGATGTAGGACCAGCATCACGAATCCTCTTTCAAGAGGCCGTTCAAAATGCAGCTACTATTGTTTGGAATGGCCCAATGGGAGCCTTTGAACATGAGGAGTTTGCCGCAGGCACAGAGAGCATGGTCGAGAGCGTAGGGAATGCTCTTGGGGTAACAATTGTCGGGGGTGGTGATACCGATGCAGCGATTCATAAACTCGAACTTGCACACAAATTCGATTTTATCTCGACTGGTGGAGGGGCTTTCTTAGCACTCCTTGAAGGCCAACCTCTACCAGCTCTGAAAGCACTGGATATTGCAGTAGAGTAAAAGGATTTCGTAGCAGCAATTACGTCATTACACACATTCTTTTAGCGCTTTCTATAGCCTGACCATTCGTCATGTAAGCAAAATTCACGCTCGCTACGCCAATCTCGGAGAAAGACGAGGTCTTAAATTGCCACAGAAATTTCCACCTATTTAGACACCAAAAGTTTAGCAAAACCGAAGAGTGGTCGACTTCTTGTTTAGATGGAAACATCGAAACGGAGCAATTCTATTTTGAGAGAAAAGGTGCTGAGTCACGAGGGTACGGAAATCCACTAATATAATACACGGAAGTCAAAATCCTCGAAGATTTGGTCCGGAGTAGTACAATGAATGATAAGACAATACCGAAGTTAAACCCTCGTATCAAAGAGGTGTCTGAACGGTTCCTCCATCAAAGCGATGCGGAACGAGCTGTCCGTCTCAGATTGTTGAAACAACAACTCATGAACGGAACGTATAAACCTAACAGTGTGACGTTAGCGAAGGCATTAATCTCCCCTCCGCACTAAGCGAGAAGAGTTGCAGTCGTTCTATCACTGGTATCAAGCGTCATAATAAGAGGCAGAGGGGTTTCTCTCTCTTCTGATCCATGGTCGGGACTGTTACGCTACGCAGGAGTCACTGGCCACTATAACACTCCAAAAGGGTCAAAAGAGGAATCTGTGTTGCTTCGATGGAGCGTGAGAAAGCGTAAGGTAAAAATTGGGGGCGTTGCCTTTTTCTTCTCCTATGTCTTTTCACTTCCTCTTGCGCTGATAGGCCTCTCCACCGCACGCCAGGTCATCTCAACTGCCGATAGCTTTACGCTCTGGCTCCTCCTAGCTGGACTTCTCCTTGGATGGTGGTTTGGATACACACTCCTCCGAGGCCAGATATCAGTGCTGATTCATGAGTATAAACATGCACTCCTCGCCCTGCTCGTTGGGAACAAATGGAAAAAGTTGAAATTGAAAGGGATGTCTGGTTCCTTTCAGTACAGCTATACTCAGGACACGGCTGAATATAATGCTTTTATCTCACTGGCACCCTATTTCCTTCCCGTCATTACCTTTATCGGACTGTTACTCTACCCGATTCTCCATCATGCCAATACGGAAGGGGCTCTCCTTTTTTTGGCAGCCATCCATGGAACAGAACTCTATCTACAACTCAAAGATGCCACCCCTATTCAAACGGACCTGACGGGTATCAAAGGAGGGTACTTTGTTGCACTCGGATATATCTTTGCAGCAAATGCATGTATCACATCACTTCTAATCCTTTGGCTGGTTGGGGGGAATGATGGATTACAGATATTTGGGCAAGAGCTCTATCAATGCGGGCTGTTAGTGGTCGCAACTGTGCGAGCTATATTCATTCCCTAAAGCACCATTTTCCGTTGCTTCCTAGAGTTTTCCCTCGGGGTATTCAACCCAATCAAGACTGAGGCCCCACGGTTCAGCCGTAGGCCCGGCACACCGGCGATCACATGACTCCAACACCTCCCGACATGACTGGAGCTTTCCAGAGCGCCTTCCATACTCAATAAGTGTCCCGACAAGATTTCGAACCATCTGTTTCAAAAACCCCTTGCCCTGGAATTCGAAGAGCACCAACTCTCCGCGCCGCTCAATAGTAATCTCTTCAATACACCGCACTGGGGACCTCGCTCCACAACCATGTCCGCGAAAACTCGAAAAATCGTGCGTACCGATTAGACATTCTGATTCGTGCCTCATGATATCTATATCGAGTGGTTCAATAACATGCATGACGTACCCAAATTGCAATGCTGGGGGACTCGGATGATTCCATACGGCATACGAGTATTGCTTTCTCATCACATCATGTATGGGATGGAATTCATCACTGACAAATGACGCTGATAACACCGACACTTCCGATTTCAGGATACTACTTACTCCAACCTGAATCTTACGAAGCATTTCCTCTTCAACAGGAGCTTCGAAACACACCACTTGTCGTCTTGCTGAGACTCCAGCGTCAGTTCTGCCGGAAGCGATTGGACGGGAGACTGCTTCTGACCGCAGGACCGTTTGAAGCGCCTGATGGAGCTCGCCTTGTACTGTTCGTACCTCAGGCTGAATCTGCCAACCAGAAAACTTCTTCCCATCATACTCAATAACGAGTCGAATTTTTCTCATGCTTTACGCCGAACTCTCTTCTTTAAGCGATAACACTTTTTCTAAAATCTGCACCGCGTTTAAGGCGGCCCCCTTTCGTAGATTGTCAGCAACTATCCAAAGGTCGAAGCCAGAGTGGACTGACTCATCCTTTCGAATCCTTCCCACAAAAATGGGGTCACGCGTAGCCGCATCAATCTGTAACGGAAAATCCTCATGATGGGGAAATACCTCAAGCGCATCCTCGGCTTCAAACAGCGCGATTAACTCATCACGGGAAACCGGTTCTTGCAGCTCAACATTGACACTCTCACCATGACTATGAAAAACAGGAACTCGCACTGCCGTCACCGTTATAGGAAGGTCGGGAATTCCCAAAATCTTTCGTGTTTCCTCAATAACCTTCTCTTCCTCTCTCGTGTATCCACTCTCTAGCATCACATCAATTTGAGGAATACAGTTGAATGCAATTTGATATTGAAAGGCTTCATTAGGAATAGCGGTCTGAGTAAAAACTGCTCTTGTTTGCTCCCAAAGTTCATCAAGCGCCTCTTTCCCTGCTCCAGAAACCGCTTGATAGGTTGATACAACTACCCGTTTCAATATTCCAGCACGATGCATTACTGCAAGTACGGGAGCAAGCTGAGCTGTGGTGCAGTTCGGATTCGCGATGAGTTGATGCTCAGCTGAGAGCAACTCGCCATTTACTTCAGGAACAATGAGGGGAATCTTCTCGTCTAGGCGGTAGACACTCGAATTATCAATTACCGTAACTCCTGCCTCGAGCGCCAGAGGAACATATTTTTCAGCAAGCTTTGAGTCGAGTGCAAAAAGCGCATAATTAACGCCTGAGAAGGAGTCTTCTGCAAGCTCCTCCACCTCGATTTCTTCTCCATGAAAGGCATAGAGTTCTCCAGCTGACTCCTTAGAGGCAAAAAGGCAGAGCTCTCCGACTGGAATCTGCCTCTCTTCGAGAATCCTAAGCATCTCACTGCCAACAACACCCGTTGCCCCTACGATGGCAACTGCTGGGCCTTTTTTGTCTATCATAGAAACTTTTGCCTTTTGTTGAATTCTTATTGGGGTGATACTACATATTGCAGACTCTGAAATAAACCAATAGAGACATACAGTGAGCCACTCGGGAAAATACTTTCAAAAAGACGATGGAACACGAGTTCCTACTGCTTCCTACCAGGCTCTCTCGAACGGCTTTTTATCACTGAGAGATGGCTTTCACCTCTCGCCTCCAGCCTTGGCTGAAGGACCAGCCTACGGACTCGCTATGGTAGTTCGGTATGCGCTAGGGTTGTCCGCTGCTGGTGGTCTCATCTGCGGTTTAGTAAGAGACACATTTTGCGGAAATATCGCAATAAATTGCCTTCGACATCTAAAAAATGCTGGGTCAGATATAGTGATTCTCGTTCTTGGTCACCCCGAGGACCAGCCGCTCTCTTATATCGCGAACGCTCTCGAGAGTGCCAAAGCGTACGGAATGAAAGTCGAGTTTTGGAGTACCACTGACCAAAACGATTTAGTCGTCGACCTAATCCAGGAATGTCATAATATTATCTTCGGGGGTTCTGATATCGAATTTCCGATTGCAATCCGCCCGCCACAGGAACAAGAATTCATCAATCAAAGTATCTCTATCTTGAATGAATTGAGTACGCCGGTTCACTGCATTCTTGCGCCGCATGGAGTGAATCTTGAGACGGGAGAACCTAACGGAGAACGACTCTTTGCGTCTTCCACAATGGCTCTGGGTGCACCATTAGAGTGCCTCACAAATCACACAGATCTCCTTGGGAGATTATATCTCGCAGATATGTCGTTTCCGAGAAGTTTCTACACTGCCATCGCACCTGAGTTCCCAATCTTATTTGACGAGCAGCCCATCATTCGACTAGAGGTCTGTTCGACTACCGATCCATAAGTCAGCATATTTACAGGGCGATAACACCTGAGAGCAGCACGAATTGTGTGAGAAAGAGACAACAAGATATGCAAAACCCCTTAAAGGCCCCCTTAAAGGCCCCTTAAAGGTAGGAGCTATTGAGTTCAGAAGGCACGTATTAGTTCTGTGTGCCGTTCACTCCGTGGCTCTCTCCGTGGCCCTCTCTGTGGCCCTCTCTGTGCGGAGTTCCAAGCCCGTACAAGGTCCAAGCGTAACAAGCAATTTTTCCACGCTCGGAAGGGATATTCAATTCAGTAGCATCGACTGCCTCTTCAGCGGTGAGCAGTATCTCCCATCCAGGCTGTGGCGTACTTTGCTGACCCCCACTCAGAAGCGTTAGTTCCTCACCATCAGCAGTCCGAACTTTATCGAAACCTGCTCGACGATCATCCCAAGACAACGGACGTATGCCAGCTGAATAGCGGCTCTCCAGTGCTTCTTCGATACGCACTATTCGTGGCTTAAACTGCTTGTCCATGAACACCCTTCTCGTTTGATAAATCTTGTACTGCTACTGGCTTCCTCTTCACCAGACAATACACCATTGGACTATTTGATTAAATAGCGATTAGACTCAAGACCTAAGGAAAAACCTGCTGAAAAGGCTCTCAATTTATTCAATAGCCTCTGCCGGCTCGATCACTTTCTCTACCTGCATTGCAAAAAAGGGAGCAGGACCTCGGCGAAGATCTTTCATCATCTCAGCAGCTTCTCGCGTCTCTACCACTGACCATTCTACAACTGGCTCTCCCCGTGGACCGGGCTCACCTATCTTTGTTGGTACCAAATAAGAGTTTCCAACAAGCGCATCGAGTTTTGATAAAAGGCGAACGACATTAACAGCCATCTTTTTGTTGTTAGCAGTCCGAACCGCTATTCTCTCTACCTCTTCCGCGACTTCACTAATCTTCCACTGGTTCCTACCGATATTCGGACACCCAAAGTATGCTTTCCCGTTGTCTACCGCTCGTTCTAAATCTTGCAAGAAATCAATTGACATCTCTCTACCTTCTCCAAAGAGCAAGTGCTACCCTACTGATTTAGCGCTATTACACACCAAATCTCACTCCCCCGCCATATTACTTCACAAATTAAATCTTCGACAGAAATGGGCGAAAACTAAAGAAAAATTAATACTCCTCTCCAACCCGCAAAGGCCCTGTCTAACGCTCAAACGGCGCCCCCTTGCACAGGGCAAGCTATAAAGAATTGCTCTAAAATAACAACACGAGAGGATGGAAACGTTGATTTCAGTGTTTAATGCGAAACAGATGCACCAGAATCTTCTTGATCTTCTATCTGGTCAATACGCTCCTTAAGCTCCTTCCCCACCTTGAAAAAGGGAAGTTTCTTTTTGGGAACATCAATACGTTGACCAGTCTTTGGGTTTCTCCCCTGATAGGAATCATACTCTTTAACAACAAAGCTACCGAAGCCTCGAATCTCTATTCGACCTCCACCAACGAGGGTATCCCTCATCTTTTTATAAATGAGGTTCACTACCTCCTCTGCCTGAATGACGTTAAGACCCGTTTTATCAGCTAGCTTCTCTATCAGCTCAGACTTGTTCACAGTTCAACCCCTCTTTATCATTAGCCTTATTTGGCAATCATACACAAAAGTATTGGTGTGCTAAATGCCCTAAATGCATCACGCACACTTTTCCGTCCATCCTCGCAAACAAGCCCGAAGAACCCCGACCAAAGAACGGACCGTCCCCCGCGGCTTGGCTAACCAGCCGAAGCGACTCCTATTACGATGAGAATCTGACCCATTTGTCATCTTTGAAATACGGAAAATGGAAAATAGTAAAACATCATCTTTCTCTGTAGAACGAGCTACGCTCCCCTACGAGTTGAAGATGGTTTGAGCGAACGCGTGTCAGCAAGGAGTGTTTCCACTTTTTCAGTGGCGAATTTCGCTTCTTTCGGGAGCCCAAGCCGCTCCAGGGCAACTGCCATCAGTTGCCACCCTGGTGCGTCATCTGGGGAGAGTCGAATGACCGCCTCTAGGACGGTTCTGGCCTCTTTCAGGATTCCAACATCAAGAAGTGACACTGCAAACTGAAGCAGTATCTTTGAATTCCGTGGCGCTCTCACTATTCCCTGCTCGTATGCCTGAGTACCTTCTGCTATCGCACCGATTTTAAAAAATGCACGTCCAAGATTCGCGTAGGCATTTATGTAATTTGGATTGAGGGCTATCGCTTTTCTCAAGTGAGGAATTGCGAGATCTTCTTTATCCTGACGCATGTAGTTTACCGCAAGATTACACAACGCCTCGGGGCTATGAGGAGCTCTTTGCAGTGCTGATAACAAAACGTCTTCTGACTCTTGAAACCTGCAAAGCTCAGTAAGAACGAATCCCAAATTAACTGAAATGCTGATATTTTCAGGATTCAGAACAAGCGCTTTCTGGAAGTATTCTGCACTCTCGGTTAACCGACCGCCGGTGTTGTGCTCCACTCCTAGCTCAAATAAATTTTTCCACTCTTCTGGTTGTTCTTTCAGCTTGAGCTCACCGAGCATTGCATAAAGCCCCATTCTCTTTTTTCTCTCTATAAGCTCGGGAGTGTTCCCGTAGTGATGAAGAATGATAGAGCACTTCTCCAACTGAAGTTCATGCTCTCTAAGGATTGAAGGCTCTACAAGCTCATGGACACAATTCTCATAACGAATTTTCGGATTATTCGGGAATAACCGGCACAAGTAACTATCGAAAAAGCCTACGTACTGCTTTTCCCTGTGAGGATAGCTCCCTCGAGCGGGCTGAAAACGACTGAGACGATGATCGTTGGTATAGTGGCGTTGGATAAACTGGTAGCACTTCTTCTCCCCCTGCAGAAGCTCGCGAAGGTACTTGTGTTGCGATTCGTCAATAACTTCATCTGCATCAAGCACTAAAATCCAATCTCCTGTGGCGTGAGACAGAGAAGTGTTTCTGTGAAATGAAAAGTCATTCATCCATGGCTGATGAATCACAGTTGCTCCAAACTCCTGAGCGATGATTGCCGTATCATCGCAAGAACCGGTATCTACAAGAATAAATTCAGAAAACAAGGAAGAAGCACTCTCCAGAGCATTGCGAATACAGTGCGATTCGTTCTTTGCAATCATGCAAAGCGAGAGCGTAGGCCCCTGACTTTCTCGTGGTGGATGCTCCATGAGACTTAAGATGCCTGCCCTGGAGGTGGGGTCGCATTCTCCCCACCTCCACTTCACCAGATTCATTGGTTGATAACTCCTCAAATATCCTTAAAGGTAAGGTAGTTAGGGGAGTTCGATAACCATTGTTTCTGTCATATTCTAAATTTGCTTCAAATATAAAATTAAAGAAGCGTTGTTTCTGATAAACGTCATAATTTTTCCAAGCATATTCAGGGTTTAGCAAAATTTGAAAAACTTGTTCTCTGGAAGTTCGATAAGGAATTGAATAGTCATAGTCATCATTAATTTTTCGCTCTAATTCTTCAATCTCAACTCCAAGTTTTTCAATAATCTTTTCGTATTGCCTGACAACTGTATCATTGGAAGCTGTAGCGATTTTATCTGTAATAACTTCTAACTTAGCTTCTAAGGTTTTATGCTCGTTAATAGCCTTATTCTTTGATTTCTCTTGGTCATTGGCTGCACTTTGCCAAACATCATCAAATATCGCTTCAGCAAGCTCTACAATCTCAGTACAAGGTTTAATGTCAGCAACTAGTACATTAAAATCATCGTCAAGTTGAGCCTTTCTGATGCTTTTCCCGTAGTAATCACATCCCTTAGTGGCACATTTATAGTAGGGATGCTTCTTGCCAGTTTTACTTTTTGAAAAGGCAGCCGTGAGCTTATTTTTACAGCAGGAACAATTTACTAATCCTCTTAGCTCAAAGTCTTCCCGAACATCCTGCCTTACAAAGCTAACAGGTTTATCATTTAAG